>JBGTFI010000668.1:0-2141 GCA_041747335.1 Phycisphaeraceae bacterium
CGACGACGCTGAGCGCGCGGCCGCGCCACCGCGCATCGAGGTGAGCGTCAAGACTCCCGCCCGGACGGCGCCGTAAGGGCCGAGCCAGTCATGGACCAGCCCCGCCGACTTCGACGAACAATGGACGACCGGCTGATCGCCGGCGTGTGCGGCGGTCTTGCCCGCTATTTCGGGCTGGACCCGACGCTGGTGCGGGTGGCGTACGTGCTGGTTTCAATTCTCTCCGCGGCGTTTCCGGGAATCCTGGTCTACATCATCCTGATCTTCGTGATGCCGCCGGACACACTGCCCTGATCGCCCGCTCGTCCGGAAGGGCAAAGGCTTAGACCGCCCATGCCGGTTCTATCGATCGCGCCGATTGTCGCGGTTGAACCGCCTGCCCGGGGCGGTTCTTGACGCTTTTTCCAATCTTTCGGGTTGTGGGGATCGGCGGAGGTCGATTCATCCAGCGACTGGGAGTCCGTGGTGGGTTCCCAAAGGGGGCACCATCGAGATGAAGCGATTCTTTCCGTGCGCGGCCGCGCTCGCTGCGCTTTGGATGACCCGGACCCTCCACGGCGACGCGATCGCCCTGATGATGGAGCCCACGGGAGCGTCGCCCGAAACGCGAAACCTGACGGTCATCATGGGGGCATCCCCCGCCGCCCCCACCGCGACAGCAGCGGCCGGCGACGGCCTGCCGGAACCCGCCACCCTCGCCTGCGGCCTCCTGGCCCTGGGAGCGATGGGGATCGCTCTTGCCCGACGGCGACTTTCCTGATCCGCCCCGCGGATCGCCCACCTGCGGGGAGCCTCTTAAGATATAATAATCTGTAGACTCGCACCAAGCGGGAGGTTACCCCATGGGCGTCGTGGAACAAGACCCCGCAGCCTCGCGGATTCCGCGGTTGGGGGTGGACGCTTTCGATCAGGTCGAACGCGCGCACAAGGTGCGCGCGTTCGGGGTGGATTACGTTCACTGGCGGTGCGACGACGGAGGGGATCTCTACTTGACGCGTCTGGGTTGGCCGCTCGCGTCCCGTCTGCTGCCGGAGCGGTGGCACGCCGACCGCGGGTACGCCACGCACGGGACGCGCCTGAGCGGCGCGACAGGCACGGTGTACCACGTCCTGACGCGCGAAGATCACGGCAAGACAGCCGACCTGTTGGTGAAGTTCTCGCGCGTGGCGCAGGAGGTTCCGCTGGTGATCGCCACATCGATCGGGGGCGCTGTTTCCGCGGAGGAGATCGCCCACGCCAGGTTCAACGATCCCTTCGAGGAGTTCGGGCTGGTGATGGAGATGAGGCAGGGGGGGTTCGGGCCTTGGGATCTGCGGATTCACGCCCAGCGACCGCTGGCGATCTACGTTCCCGCGCAGGAGCACGAGCTATGGCGCCTCGGGCGAAGCGTTTACCAATTCCAGAAGCACGCCGGGGCGCTCGAGAGCGATCAGGCGCAGGCCGACCGCGCGATCGAGCTGGACATCAGGCGCGATTACGTGCTGCTGTACGGGTGGATCAAGGGGTTCGATGCGCAGCACATGGCGCAGGAAGGCCTGCTGAAACCGGGCGAGCTTGAACGACTGACCCAGCGCGTGCTTGAGGAGCTGCGCCTCAAGGGTTACCGCGTCCTCGACACCAAACCCCGTCACTTCATCGTGAGGCACAGCCATCGCCGCGCGGGCGACGGGATGTTGCGGGCGCGCGACGGAAAGCTCCTCTACGGGCTGGTGGATTATGAGCTGCTGCAACGGACCGACTATCACCAGGGGTTGGTGCGGGCCGGGGCGCGCATGCGGTACTGGCATCATCAGGCGCACCGGGAGGAGGCGCAGGCGGCGGCGATGCCGTCGGGGCGGTGCGCGGCGCGGCTGTTCAACGTCAACTACATCTTCGGTCAGGCGCCCAACGGCGGGCGCATCTGGGCGGTGGGGCGCAACCCGGAACTCCTCGACTTCTTCCTGCCCGATCGCTGGCGCCGCACCCCGCGGGTGAAGCTGGCCCTGGGCAGCGCCGTCTACCGCACGCGCACGCGGGATTCGATCTTCCTGGTCTACCGCATGTCACGCGTGGGCGAGCGGCCGGCCATGGACCCCTACTACGAGCAGGGCCGTCGCGTGCGCGAGCACGGCTACAACAGCCCGTTCGAGGAGTTCGCCATC
>JBGTFI010000669.1:0-1887 GCA_041747335.1 Phycisphaeraceae bacterium
TCGCGATGCTGGCCGACCGCAGCCCGGTCATCCGCGAAGCGGTCGATGCCGGCATCTGCCGCGTCGTCGGCGCCCTCTACGACACCCGCACCGGCAGCGTCGAGTTCATCGATGAAGTCGACCAGGCCGGCACCGCCCGGGCCGAATCCGCCAGGCGCTGACCCGACTCCCCGCCGGGAACCCGCCAGCGTGAGCGATAGAACCACGCTCTATCGCTCACGTTGGGGCCTAGAATGAGCGATAGAAAGACCTTCTATCGCTCATGGCATGGATCTGGCAACAATCCGACTGGCCCGCGTTCACATGGGACCAATCCCGGACCATGAAGGCCGAAGAGCGTTTCCTGCTGACCGGGGGCCAACTGATCGGCACGGTCCGGCACCTCAGCGGCGAGGACCGTGACCGACTGACCATCGAAGCAATGAGCGACGAGGCGGTCACGACCTCCCGGATCGAAGGGGAGATCCTGGACCGGGAGAGCGTCCAGTCCTCGATCCGCCGCCAGCTCGGATTCGGGACCGACCGGCGGGCCGTCAAGCCCGCCGAGCAGGGCATCGGTGAGATGATGGTCCATCTATACCGAGGCTTCGCGGACCCGCTGGACGACGCCACCCTCTTCGCCTGGCATCGGATGGTCACGAACGGTCGCACCGATCTCCGCGATGTCGGGCGATACCGCACCCACCCCGAGCCCATGCAGGTCGTCTCAGGAAGTCTCTACGAGCCGAAGGTCCACTTCGAAGCACCGCCCTCCGATCAGATGCCGACCGAGATGGACCGGTTCATCGGCTGGTTCAACCGCACCGCTCCGAGCACACCCGAGAGCCTGCCGGTCTTGACCCGCGCCGGCATCGCTCATCTCTATTTCGAGTGCATTCATCCCTTCGAGGACGGCAACGGGCGCATCGGGCGCGCCGTCGCGGAAAAAGCGCTCGCCCAGGGGCTCGGACGGCCCGCGCTGACCGCGTTGGCGGCGACGATCCTCATCCATCGCAAGGCGTATTACGACGCGCTCGAAGCAGCGAACAAGGACACTGCGATCACCAACTGGCTCGCGTGGTTCGCCGGCATCTGCCTGGAAGCTCAGCAGCGGACCATTGCCCAGGTCGAGTTTCTGATCGAGAAAACCAGACTGTTGGACGGAATCCGCGATCAGATCAACGACAGGCAGCAAGCCGCGTTGCTGCGCATGTTCCGCGAGGGGCCGGCCGGATTCAAGGGCGGGCTCAGCGCGGGAAACTACATCAGCATCACCAAGGCATCCCCAGCCACGGCCACTCGCGATCTCGCCGAACTCGTCGACATGGGCGCCCTGACCCGCGTCGGCGAACGCCGCCACACCCGCTACTACCTTGCGATCCCGCTGCGCCCATCGCCGCGGATCACCATCGGTCGCGACGGCGTGATCATTGAGAACAAGCCCGGATGACCTGTCTGGACTTGTGAGCAGCGAGCGAATGCGGAAACCAGTTACTCCGGTCGTTCGGAGCGCCGAAGGGTCGGTGGGCCGCCTCCGTGCAGATGACTCTGCGGATAGAGCATTTCCCATCGAACGCCCGATGGGTCAATAAAGTAGACCGTCCAACCATCATCCGATGCACCGATCCGTTTCAAGTACACAGTGATCAAGTGCTCAATCCGCGCGCAGTTGTCATCCGGAGTCAACGCGCCACCCCGTAACATCCAGCGACCCACGATCTGATGTTCATCCTCACCGATCATCACGAATCCACCCATCGCACCTCGACATCGGGCAGCAGCCCCAGCCCCGCCGCCTTCTCGAGGAACACGCCCACCGCCTCCCGCGCCCGGTCGTCCACCTCGAAGCGCAGCAGCTCGCCGATGTACTTGCGCGCCAGGTCGCCCGGCCAGCCCCGCCGGGCGGCC
>JBGTFI010000670.1:0-1735 GCA_041747335.1 Phycisphaeraceae bacterium
CGCCTCCTCGACGAGATGGCCCAGGGCAACGCCGTCACCCTCATCCCCATGCACGCCGAACTGACCACCCAGCAGGCCGCCGACTTCCTCGGCGTGTCCCGCCCCTTCGTCATCAAGGAGATCGAAGAAGGCCGCCTCCTCGCGCGCAAGGTCGGCACCCACCGACGCGTGCTCTTCCGAGACCTGCTCGACTACCGCGCCCGCAAGCGCGCCGACCAGCAACGAGCCTTGGACGAACTCTCCCGTCTCAGCCAGGAAATGGGATTTGAGTAAAAAGCGTGACAATTTTGTGACTGCTGAATCTCAGCCCGCTAGTACACTCATCTCATGCACCCCCTCGCACGCATACTTTCCCTCGCCGCACTGCTCGCGTCCCCCGCGTGGGCCTCGGGCGACTTCATCATCTTCGCGCGCGGGCCGGACCCGGACGGATCCAAGGCATCGACCGCCATGGTCTGGCGTCTCGATGAGCAAGCGTCCCAGATCGTCCCGGTGGCCCATCTGGAGCCATCCACATGGTCTCCCACGCAACTCCACCCCGCCCGCCCGGACCTGCTCCGCCTCCAGATCCCTGATCCGGCTGCGCCCCGCGGCTACTGCGTCATTCTCTATCACATCGACTTCGATGACTGGACGGTCAGCAAAGTTTGGCGCGGTCTCCAAGCGTCAACTGCGTTCGAGTATGAAGGCGTCGTCTATATCGAAACCACCGAGGAGAAGACGGGCGGTGAAAATGGCGAGCCGCTCGTGCGTCTGCGTTTTCTTCCTGGTGCGACCGAGCCGGAAACTCTGGAGGAACCATTCGAGTCCGTCTGCGGGGTTCGGAACAACGACAGGTATCAGATCATCGGAAAGGATGATGTGCAGTATCTATATGACGCGGCGACGGGCGCTTCACGGCGGATCGGGCATCAGAGCCCTGTCGCGGGCCATGAGGCCCAGCCGGCGGTCTCGCCCGACGGATCTCACCTCGCATACTTTCTCGAAGTCGAAACCCTGAAGAATGCGGAGCAGCCCTACACACTGGGTGCGGCGCTCCCGACCTTTGGTCGGATCGTGCTGCTGAATCTTGAAGAGGACAAACGCCATACGTTCGTGGCATGGGTCCACAAGTACTTTGGAAGCGGCAGGAACACACTGATCGGACCGGATCTCACATTTGACGATCAGGGGCGACTGCATTACCGAACAATCCCGACGGATCGGGTCCCGCGCGCCAAGAGCGCCAAGCCCGTCGCGCTCCAAGAGGCATCCGAGCTGAGCGATTTTCGTTTCGATCCACGGACCGAATCGGTCGAACCGGTCCCGGCGGGCGAAGTTCCAGAGCGTACCCAACACCACACGCACGACGGGCACACCACCGCCTGGACCTTCCTCCATGCACAAGGAATCGAAAACCCACGCCCGGTGGCATGGATGAACACCGCCGTCGGCTTTGACGCGAGCCGCACCCGCTTCCTGCTCAAGTGTGTCGGCGTCGGTCTGGATGACACGCTATTTCTTGGCGATACAGGCGCCAACACACTCACCCGAATCCCCAGACCGCCCGGCCTGACCCGCGCGTGCGACCTGAGGATCATCCACATACCACCCTCCGATCCGTGATCTTCCTACCCTCCCCCGTGCCCCCCCGCCCGCCCATCGACGCCCTCGCCATCGACCTCGACGGCACCCTGCTTTCCCCCGACGCCACGGTGTCCGAACGCAACCGCGCCGCCGTCGCCCGCGCCCGCGA
>JBGTFI010000671.1:0-8251 GCA_041747335.1 Phycisphaeraceae bacterium
GGGTGACGGCGCCGCTGCCTCCTTGCTCTCCTCTCCCTCCTTGTCCGGCGTGAACGCGTCGCCGACGCCCTTAAAGAATGATCCCACCGGCGCAAAGGGATCAAACTTCTTCTTCGTCGTCTTGATCGCCGTCTGCTCCGGCGTCGGCGAGAACGCCGTCGGCGCAGGCCGGGCGCTCCCCGCATCCACCTGAAAGCCACCGTAACCCTTGCTGCGCACCACCTGACTCTCGCAACCGCCAAAACCCAAGGCCGCCAGGAGCAGGACGCCGATCAGGATGTGCGATCGAACCGTCATGGGAGTTGATTGCAGATTGAAGATTGAAGATTGAAGACCTTGGACCTTGGACTTTGGACTTCCCCCCCTACCCCACGACGATGTTGAGCAGTTTACCCTTCACGACGATCACTTTGCGGACCTGTTTGCCTTCCAGATTGCGGGCGATCTGTTCATCCTGTTGCGCCGCGGCCAGCACCGCGTCCTCGTCCGCGTCCGAGGGGACGGTGATCCGCCCGCGCACCTTCCCGTTGATCTGCACGGGATAGACCACCTCCGCGTCCAGCAGCATCACTTCATCATACCCCGGCCAGCCCGCCGTCATGAGCGCCTCCTCGCCCGCCCGCCCCAGCTTCTCCCAGAGCTCCTCAGCGATGTGCGGCGCCAATGGCGAGAGCATCCGCACCATCGCCTGGGCCACCTCGCGCGGCAGCCTTTCTGCGGACACCAGCGCGTTGTTGAGTTCGATGAGCGCCGCGATCGCCGTGTTGAACGCCATCGCGTTCATCGAGTCCGTCACCCGCTTGATCGTCCGGTGCAGAAGCCGTCGGATCTCATCGCCCGGCGGTTCGTCGGTCACCAGCAGCGCGCCGGTTTCCTCGTTCACAAAGTTCCGCCATACGCGCTGGAGGAACCGGTGGACGCCGATGATGTCCCTGGTGTTCCAGAGCTTGGATTGATCGAGCGGGCCGAGGTACATCTCGTACAGCCGCATGGTGTCGCAACCGTACTGATCGCAGATTTCATCGGGCGTCACCGCGTTCTTGAGGCTCTTGCCCATCTTGCCGTAGAGCCGCTTGACCGGTTGACCGTGATGAAAGAGCGGCGCGATCTGATCCTGAAGCTCGGCCGCGGGCGTGCCGCTCGCGTCCGCCACTTCCTCGGCCGGCACGCGGACGCCGCGTGCATCCTCGTAGTAGTACGCCTGGATGTAGCCCTGGTTGAACAGCCGGCCGAACGGTTCGGGCGTCGAAACCTCCCCCAGGTCGTACAAGACTTTGTGCCAGAAGCGGGAATAGAGCAGGTGCAGCACCGCGTGCTCCGCCCCGCCGACGTAGAGGTCGACGCCCCCGGCGTGGGGTTGGCCGTCCTTCTTCGGGCTGACCATCCAGTATCGCTCCGCCTCGCGCCCGACGAAGCGTTCATCGTTGTTCGGATCGCAGAAGCGCAGGTAATACCAGCACGAGCCCGCCCACTGGGGCATGGTGTTGAGCTCGCGCTCGTAGCGAACACCGTCGATCTCGACGTATCGCCAGCTTTCGGGCGCTCGCGCCAGGGGCGGGCGGGGCGGGGCGCTCGGATCGTCGGAGGCTTCGGGCTTAAAGTCCTCCATGGCAGGAAGCTCGACGGGCAGGTCCGCCTCGTCCACCGCGCGGACCTCGCCGTCTGGCCCATGGAGAATCGGAAACGGTTCGCCCCAGTAGCGCTGGCGGCTGAAGATCCAGTCCCGCAGTTTGTATTGAATCTGCTTCCTGCCCAGCCCGCGCTTCTCCAACCACTCGACGATGACGTGCTTCGCCTGGGCCGTGGGCAGCCCGTTGAGGCTCACCTCCTCGTTCGCCGAGTTGACATTCACTCCGTGCTCGGTCTCCGCGTCATCCAGCAGCGAGATCACTTCCCCCTTGCGCGCGGCCGCGAGCAGCCGCGCGATCCCCACCGATTCGTGCAGCGCTTTGACCGTGTCCTGCCAGATCGAGGCGATCGCCCCGCGGTTTGAGCCCAGAGGCCCCCCGAAGGTGTCCTTCTCCCGCCGCCGGAGAATCGCCTGATACGCTGCATCAAAGTCACTGACCTGTTGATTGATGCACAGGCCGACGAAATCCACCATCTGCTCGCACAGCGTCTTCTCGTCCGTCGCGGCCAGGTCCGCGCGCGCGGCGAACGCCGCGATCGCCGTGAGGGCGGGCGTGTACACCACATCACGGATCGGCAGCCCGAACGTCTTGGCGAAGGCGAAGTCCCGGCTGTCGTGCGCCGGAACCGCCATGATCGCCCCGGTTCCGTAGCCCATCATCACGTAGTCCGCGATCCAGATCGGAATCCGCTCGTTGTTCACCGGGTTGACCGCGTGGCCGCCGGTGAAGACGCCCGTTTTGGTCTTGCCCTCGGCCTGGCGATCGGCATCGCTGCGGGCCGCCGCCTGCTTCTGGTACGCCCGCACCGCCGCGCGCTGAGGGTCGCTTGTCACGGCGTCCACGAGCGGATGCTCGGGAGCGAGGACCATGTACGTCGCGCCGAAGAGTGTGTCGGGCCGCGTGGTGAAGACGGTGATCGCTTCCTGGGCGTCCTTCGCCGTCCCGTACGCCAGCGGAAAATCCACCCGCGCCCCCTCGCTCCTGCCGATCCAGTTGCGCTGCATCAGCTTGATCGGCTCGGGCCAGTCCACCAGATCCAAGTCGCGCTCCAGACGGTCGCAATACTTCGTGATCCGCAGCATCCACTGCTTGAGCGGCCGACGATGCACCGGATAATTCCCCCGCTCGGAGCGCCCGTCGTTGGTCACCTCTTCATTGGCCAGCACCGTCCCCAGCGCCGGGCACCAGTTCACCGCCACCTCGTCCATGTAGGCCAGGCGACGGCTGTCGATCACCGCCCGCCGCTGGTGGACGGTCAGTTCCTGCCAGCGGATCGCGCCGAACGGCGTTCCGCCGATCCCCTCCAGCCCTTGCGCCGGGGGCTCGATCAGTTCTCCATCGGGCATGATGTAAAGGCGCTCGGATTCGAGCAATTGCTCGAGTTCCGCGATCGGTCTGGCCTTGTTCCGGGCCGGATCGAACCATGCGCCGTGCAACCGCAGGAATATCCACTGCGTCCACTTGTAATAACCGACATCCGTGGTCGCCAGCGCGCGGTCCCAGTCGTAGCTCAGCCCAAGGCGTTTGAGCTGCCGGGTCATGTTGGCGATGTTCTTTTCCGTCGTCTGCCGCGGATGCACCCCGTGCTCCACCGCGAACTGCTCGGCCGCCAGCCCGAACGCGTCATACCCCATCGGGTGCAGCACGCTGAACCCGAGCATGCGCTTGTAGCGGGCGACGATGTCGGTGGCGATGTACCCCAGCGGATGCCCCACGTGCAGCCCCACGCCCGACGGATAGGGGAACATGTCCAGCACGTAGAACTTGGGCTTGTCAGGATCAAACCCCGCCTCGCCAGGGTTCGCGGCCCGGAACACCCCCGACGCGGCCCATCGCTGCTGCCACTTGGCTTCAATCGCGGCAAAATCGTATCGCATAGGGGGACAGGATAGCGTTTAGACAGTGGGGCGGGCGTCTCGCCCGCCATTGCGGCGAAAATGCACATTTCCCACCGGGGAGGTGACGCAATGTGTTGTCATGTCAGGCCTTCGGCCTGATGGCGGGCGGGACGCCCGCCCCACTTCCAGTAGACGCACATCCTGGCACTTGCCTACAGGTCAAACACCTTCACCATCTGCTCGTGGATCAGTTTGAGGCGGTCGTAATCCCCCCCGCCGACCTCGGCCGTCGCCCAGCCCGCGAACCCGATCTCCCGCAGCGCCTTGCGCACATCCGGCCAGTCCACATCCCCGTGCCCGATGTCCGCCCAGTCCATCGACTTGCCCCAGTCCTTCACGTCCAGTTTCACGATCCGTCTGCCCAGCGTGCGGATCCACTGCGCCGGCTTGCCGTATTTCTGGTGGTTGCCGATGTCGAAGTAGACGCCCACCCACGGGCTGTTGATCGCGTCGATGTACGCGGCGAGCTGGTCGGCGGACTGATTGTCAGGCCCATCGTGCTTGTAGCAGAATCCGTTCCAGACGTTCTCAATCAGGATGTGAATCCCCAGCTTGGCCGCCAGCGGAATCGCCTTACGGATCTGCTCGATTGAGCGGTCCCACACCTGCTGCTGGTTCTCATTGGCGGGGTCGCGCACCGCCCCCGGAACGAGCAACACGGCCGTGCCCCCGACGAAGTGGGTGTCTTTGATCGCGGTGAGCAGCCCATCCAGCCCGCGCTGACGGACTTCGGGATTTGGGTCCGACAGACGGATGTTCCAGTGGATCGAATCGACCACGCCGTGAATCGGCAGCCCTACCTGCCTGCTCGCGGCCAGAGCCTCAGCCTTGTTCTCCCCGCCGGGGCTGTTGAGCTCGATCCCGTCGTAACCGATCGCCTTGAGCGCTTCGAACTTCTCCACCATCGACCCCGGAATCCCCACCATCCCGCCCTTGACCGACAGGTAAATCGGCAGCTTTTCCGACTTCCACTCCCCCAGCGGCGCCGCAGAAGAGCGTGATTCGGCGCGATGCCCCCCCGGAACCACGGCCGGGGCCGTTCCCGCGATGGCCGCGGCCGCCACCGCCGCCGAACGAATGAACTGGCGTCGATTGGGCGCAGGTGAGAAAGTGTCGGACATGGTGAATCCTCCAGCTTGTGGGTCTCGGCCTTCCAGGTCCCGGTAACCTCCGAGCAGATCATACCACGCCCCGACTTCCCGGCACGCGGTTCCCCGACACCCTGACACGTGACCTCCCCGCCGCCCCATCCCGCGTCACTCCCCGAGGAAACCCTCCTGCGTGATTGCGATCTCCAGCATTCGCGGGCTTCGGGCCCCGGCGGGCAGCATCGCAATAAGGTCCAGACCGCGGTTCACTTCCTCCACCGCCCCACCGGACTGCGGGCCGGGGGCGCCGAACGCCGAAGCCAGGCCGCGAACCGCCGCGTCGCCATTCAGCGGTTGCGCGTGGCATTAGCGATCCAGATCCGCTGCGAACGCTCCCCCGGAGACCCACCCAGCGAGCTTTGGAGGTCCCGCTGCCGCGACGGACGCATCGCGGTGAACGTCGATCACGACGACTTCCCTACCCTCCTGGCTGAAGCGCTCGACACCCTCGCGGCGCGGCGCTACGACTTCCCCGCAGCCGCCGACAACCTGGGCGTCACCCCCACCCAGCTCCTCAAACTCCTCCGAAAAGAACCAGCCGCGCTGGAACGGGTCAATCAGAGCCGGGCCGCCATCGGGCTGCCGAAGCTGCGATGAAGCTTGGGAGTCCAAAGTCCAAGACCGAAGGTCCAAAGCAGACTGGTCGGATTCGACCCGGCGTCCAATTGTCTTTGGACTTTGGACCTTGGACTCTGGACTCTGGACTCTGGACTCGCTCCCCCCTCCCCCGCCCTCGTTACAGTATCCCCATGCGCATCATCGGCGGCGAGTTTCGCGGGCGGAAGATTCTCCCGCCTCCTTCGGCCCCGGCGCGGGACGCCCGGCCCGGACGCGGCACACACGTGACCCGGCCGATCACCGATCGCGTCAAGCAGGCGCTGTTCGACCGTCTGACCGTCATGCAGGCCTTCGGGGCACATACCCTCGATGTGTTCGCCGGCACGGGGAGCCTGGGACTGGAGGCGCTGTCGCGCGGGGCGGACTTCTGCACCTTCATCGAGCAGCACCGCCAGCCGGCCTCGATTCTGGAACGCAACCTCGAAGCGCTGGGGCTTTCCGGCCGGGCCGCCGTTCTGACGGCCGATGCGCTTTCGCCGCACTGGTTGCGCTCCGTGGCTGCGCCCCGGCCGGAGCTGGTTTTCCTTGACCCGCCGTATCCGCTGAGCGAATCGGCCCGCGATCTGGACCGCATCGCCCGGGTGATCCATGCGTTGGCGGAGGCGACCGATCCGGCGGCCGTGCTGGTCCTTCGTGCGTCCGACCGCGTCGTGCCGCCCCCTGCCGAGGGGTGGCTGCCGCCTGACACGCACCGATACGGATCCCAGGCCGTTCACTTCTATGAAAAGCCGTGACCGCGGACCTATGGCAATGGCTGCGCGTGCCACAGCCTTTCGCCCGCTTGCCCGATTTCCCCCGCCCTGCTACCAAGTGCCCATGCCCCCACCCCGCCGCGCCAACCAGCTTCGCCCCGTGACCATCGAGCCGTTCCCCTCGGCTGCGGCCGGGAGCGTCTTGATCGCCCAGGGCCGCACGCGCATTCTCTGCACCGCCAGCATCGACCCGGAAGTGCCCCCGTTTCTCATCGACAAGACCACCGGCGAGGCGAGGAGCGGATGGGTGACGGCCGAATACAACATGCTCCCCGGTTCCACGCCCCGCCGAAAACGACGCGGGACCGACAGCCGGGGGACTGAGATCCAGCGCCTGATCGGCAGAACCCTCCGCGCCGCCGTGGACCTCGACAAGATGCCCGGGATCACCATCACCTGCGACTGCGACGTGGTGAGCGCTGACGGGGGGACGCGCACGGCCGCGATCACCGGCGCATACATCGCGCTCACGCAGGCCGTGGCGCGAGCCAGGCGCGACGCGCTGATTCAACATAACCCCGGCCGCGGCCCCGTTGCTGCCGTGAGCGTCGGCATCATCGACGGGGAACCGCGTCTGGACCTGGATTACGAACTCGATGTCCGCGCGGAGGTGGACCTCAACGTGGCGATGAACCATCAGGGGCGTTTCGTGGAAGTGCAGGGCACGGCCGAGCGCGGCGTCTTCGCCCGCGAAGACCTCGACCGCCTGCTCGACCTCGCGGCCGCGGGCATCCGCAAGCTCATCCAGCATCAGCGCGCGGCGCTGAAGGGGATGGCGATGTAGGGATTGCCGATCGCCGATGGAAGATTGAAGATTGAAGACTGACAGTCTTGGATCTCCGCGACACCGAACACAAAACGCAGAACACAGAACACAGAACACACAACACACAACACAAGACTCACAACGCCGCATGCCCTGGACGATTTACGGTTACATCCTGCGTGAGATGGTCAAGGTGCTGATCCCCACGGCGCTGGTGCTGGTGCTGATCACCAGCTTCGCCGCGGCGCTCAAGCCGCTGAGCGACGGGCTGCTCTCCCCGCCGACGTTCGTGCGGTTTGTGTTCTTCATGGCGCCGACGATGATCCAGTTCACGCTTCCCTTCGCCGGGGCATTCGCCTGCGTGCTGGTGCTGCACCGCATGGCCGCGGACAACGAAATCCTCGCCTGCCGCGCGGGGGGCATCGGGTACGGGATGATCCTGCTTCCGGTGGTGGTGCTTGGCATCGCGTTCATGCTGGGCATGTTCCTGATGAGCAACTGGATGATCCCGCGCTTCTTTCGCGCCGCCGAGCGCACGCTGGAGAACGACGTGACGCAGATGCTCGTGAGCGAGCTGGGCAAGGGCAGGCCGTTCGACAAGCTGCGCGACGACCTGGTGCTCTACGCCGACGACGCCTACGTCGACGACACGCCCCCGCGCATCGAGGGCGCGCCCATTCAGCCGAGCCGCCTGATCATGCTGCGCGGGGTCGCCGTGGCGATGCTCGATGCCGACGGGCGACTCGCCGCCGACGCCACCGCCGAACAGGCGGACATCTACCTTTTCCGCGATGAGCAGGCCCAACGTTCCTGGCTGGCGCTGCGGCTTTCCAACGCGCAGGGCTACGACCTGCGGAATCAACGCTCGATCGCCTTCACCGATCAGCCGGTCTTCAACATCCCGGTGCCCAATCCGTTCCGCGATGAGCCGCAGTTCCTCAGTTGGCCGGAGCTTCGCAGGCTCAGCCGCGAACCGGTCCGGTTCGATAACGTCGCCGAAGCGCGCGATCGCCTGGCGCGCGCGGTGGCGAGGGAGTCCCTGCTCGCCCGCCTGACCGAAACCTGGTCCGCCGGACGCGGCGCGACGCTCCTGGGTTCGCGCGCGGGCGAACGCTACGTGATCCACGCCCCGCGCTGGGAGCGCACCGATCGCGGCGTGCGACTTCTGGCCGGTGAAAACGCCCCCGTCGTCATCGAGTACCTCACCGGTGGACTGCTCGCGCGGCGCTACCACGCACTGACCGCCGCCGTCGAGATCGACGTCGATGAGCCGCTCGTCGAGCCGGCGATCCAGGTGAAGATCAATCAGGCCCAGGTCTTCAACGAGCGCTTCGGCGGGCGCGGCACGGAGCTGAGCGAGTGGAACATGCCCGCCATGCGCTGGCCCGACGACCTGCTCGCCCCCCTCCAGCGCGGGCGAGAACTCGAACCGCTCCGC
>JBGTFI010000672.1:0-5807 GCA_041747335.1 Phycisphaeraceae bacterium
CGCCGATGACCACCAGGTTGTACCGGACGGCGGGGGTTGGATTGGTCCAGTCCGGGGGATGGACTTGACCGACCAGCTCACGATTGAAGGCGTCATCGGGCGCGGTCTGGGGGAGCTGGGCGATGATGGGATCGAAGTTCATCCAGGGGATTCCGGGGGCCGCGGGCCGGGGGTGGAGATCAGCGCGGCTGGCGATTCTGGGTGCTGTTGAGTGACCAGTCATAATCGAGCCAGCTTGTGCGCGGCGATCTGCGCGCGTCGAGCGCGGCCTTCACGGCGGGGACGTAGGCGGCGACGTAGTTCACGACTGAGCCGTGCGTCTGCTCAAAATCGCCGCCGTACCACTTGTAGAGGGGCGTGAGATAGAGGCGGTTGCGGCCCGCGTCGTAGCGAACCCAGGTCTCGCGCTCATGCACGTACTTCGTCTGGGATTCGAGCAGTTCTTCCAGTCGCGCGCCCGTGAACGCTTCGTTGCGCAGCGGCGGACAGCCGACGGCGGCGCAGACGAGCGCGAAGTGGATGCGCGGTTCGTGGAAACGGGGCCGGATCTCGCGGTGCTCGATGTCATCGAGGCTGTAGCTGTTCCCGGCGAACCTCCAGCGTACCGCCGTCCAGCGCTGCGCGGCCGGAATGTCCTTGATGGACTTGACCGGATAGTGATCCAGAATCAGGCGCAGTGTGAAGGCGTTGTACGCATTGATCAGGAGCGCCAGCTTTTCATCGCGCGAAAGATCGCCGAAGGGAGCTTCGGCCAGGGATGCGATGTAGGCGTCGAGGGCGGAGGGGTCGTCTTTGAGGGCGGCGTAATCGATCCAGCCCTCGGCGTCGACGTGCTTCTTCAGGATGGCGTCGAAGCCGGCGTGGTCGAACGTCTGGCCGCCGGGGTTGGGGTCGTGGGCTTCCTGAAGGGTGACGGGGGCCGGGCCGAGGAGCGACGCTAAGACGCCGGTGATCGCCTGGGGATTGATCTGGGCGTAGGCGGCGGTGGCGAGCATCGCCATCGCGATGAGGGCGGTGACGATGGCGCCGGTGGGTTTGCGGGCAGTGGTTTGTTGGGGCGTCATATTCTGGTCCTTGTCAGGTTCGATGTTGGACTGTTCGTTGAGTTTTCTGCGGGCGAGCTGGGTGATGTAACGGGTTACGGCGATGGTGGTGAGCAGCCCGACCGCGAGCAATGCCCACTCGCCCATGGTGCGCTGACGGTCCTGCCCCAGCGCCAGGCCGAACACATGGCCGAGATACACATACATCAAGGTGCCCGGAAGCATGGCAACCCAGCTGGTGAGGACGCAGGTCCAGAAGCCGATGGAGGTCAGGCCGTAGAGGTAGTTCTGGAGGTTGAAGGGGATGGCGGGAGAAAGCCGGAGCATGGCGACGATCTTCCAGCCGCCTTCGGCGACGGCGCGATCGACCGCGGCGAACCTGGGGCTTTGCTCGACCATCCGGCGGACTTTTTCGCGGGCGAGGTAGCGTCCGATGAGCAGAGCCAGGGCCGCGCCCGTCGTCGAGGCCACGGAGACCACGGCCGTGCCGATCCACAGCCCGAAGATGGCGCCGGCGACGAGGGTCAGAAGCGATGCCGGCACGAGCAGCACCGTCGCGACGATGTAGACACCCGCGAACGCGAACGGCGCCAGCAGCCCCAGACCCGCGATCCAGTCTTCAAGCGCGCTCGTCAATTCACGCAGAGGAAGCGCGCGGGCCAGCAGCAGCAGCGCAAGCAGACTCAGAACGATCGATACGCCCTTGATCCGGTTCGAATGACGTGAGATGGCGGAAACTACAGTCATGGAATCGAACTACCACGGTGGAGAACCATCGCGCATGATACGAAGGATGGCATGAACCGGCCGGGCAGCCGGATTATTCCCTGTTCCCGCCTGCATTCGGCGGAAGATCGGATCAGACGGACTCCCGGCCAGACGCTCATCCGCGGGCTTGTGTCTCTGCCGCGGCCTCAGCCCTCAGCGGGCGGGATTCAGCGCGGGACGAACTGTCCCTGGTCGTCCACCCGCTTATTCAGTATGTCCCAGATGTTGCGGGGAAAGAACATCTCGATGACCGTCAGGTCGTGGTCGCCGTCGTCGGTGACGGTCATCTCCTTGAGAATCTTCGTGCGCTCACGCTGCAGCAGTTGGGTGGCCGCCTGAATCTGCCGGTAGGTCGCGCGGCTGAGAGCGAGATCCTTCGAAAGGGTCCGGGACTCTTCCATCAGCCCGGCGATCGCGGCCGCGGTGGAAGGGTCGCCCGCCTTCAGTCGGGCATGAACATCCTTCAGCATGGCGAGAAACTTGAATCCCCCTTCACGCGGCAGGGCATCAATGATCCGGTCGCGGTAGGCCAGCGCCGGGTTGTTCGCCACGGCGATGGTGTCCTGCTCAATGTGGAGCTGCTCGACGGCCGAAATCGCGGAAAACTTCTTCTGGTGGGGATTGACCGAAACGTACCCCTGCGCATCGATGAACGCGCCCGCCCGGACGACCCCAAGCACTGGACGAAACAGCCGCGTCCCCGGAACGGCGCGCTGCCCGATGACGTACGCCGTTTGCGACCCGACCATCATCGTGGGCCCGCCGCGCAGATCATCCTCGCTCGGCGGCGGCGGGGGGGCGACCTGACGGATGACATTCGGCATCGCCTCGATGATCCGCCGGGCCGTGCCCTCGTTGATCGTCGTGAAGTCCGGATCAAAACTGAGCAGTTGCCACTTGAGGTACCCATCCATCGCGGCGTTGCGGTGCAGCGGTTTGCCCAGCGACGCGAGCACGTCGCTCTCAAGCACCTCGTACTGCGTCAGCGCCGCCGCCGCGTCCGGTTGCGTCCGCGGCCAGTTTCGGTCGCGATCCCAGGAAGACTGTGCCTCGGCCGCCAGGTCGCTCACAACGCGCGACACGAGCAGGCGCTTCTTCCTCTCCTGAGCGGGCTGCTGGGGCGAACTCTGCGCCGCGGCGAGGGAAGCCACAACGAAGGCGCTAAGCGCCACGGCGATGTGCCGGTAAGTGAATTTGCGGCTCATGACGCGCCCTTTCCTGAAAGCTGGCAATGCCGCGCGTTTGACAGGTCATATCCCATTATAGTGGCTCCGGGAGACCAACGGCCTGCGTGTGCAGAAAATGCGCGGGAGATATCGCCAATCGGAGATGCCGCCCGGCACATCGCACGATATCCTCCCGGCCATGAGTGAGTCCCCGCCCCATGCTCAGATCGCTCTGTCCTGTCCCGCGAAGGTCAACCTCGCCCTTTCCATCGCCCGCCCCGGCGCGGCGGGCCTTCACCCGATCGCGAGCTGGATGGTCGCCGTCCACTTCGGCGACCAGTTGACGCTGCGCCGCGCCGAACATTCATCGTGCTTCGACATCGCCTTCGCCGACGACGCCCCCGTCGCCGGCCGGGTGAACTGGCCGCTTGAGAAAGACCTTGCCTTTCGGGCGCACGCAATGCTTGAGCGTCATCTCGGCAGGTCGCTTCCGATCGAAGCGCAGCTCCGCAAGCGCATTCCCACCGGCGCCGGCCTGGGCGGCGGATCTTCCGACGCGGCCGCGATGCTGGTGGGTGTGGATCGGCTTTTCTCCCTGGGCCTCCCGACACGGGATTTGATGTCGTTGGCGGCGGGATTGGGCAGTGATGTGCCCTTTCTGGTCGGCGCGCTGCGCGGCGCGCCCTCCGCGATCGTGACGGGATTGGGCGGGCAGGTTGAACCCGTGGCCGCGGATTCGATGATCTACCTGGTGCTGATCTTCACGGAGCTTGCCTGCGATACCGCGGTGGTCTACCGGAGTTTTGACAGGCTACGGCCGGATGCGCCAGAGGTTGCGGATGCGGAGCCGGTGCGGGCGCTGGCGGAGGCGGGCTTTCTGGAGCAGGATGGTCCCTTCAATGATCTGGCGGCGGCGGCGACGGCGGCGTATCCGGAGCTTGGGGCGGTTCAAAAGCGGGTCCGTGAGGCGGTGAATCTGCCGGTTCACGTGACGGGGTCGGGATCGACGCTGTTCGTGGTCGGCGCGGGGGACACGAGCTCGAAGTTGATCGCGAGGAAGGTCACACAGGAAACGGGGCTGGCGACGGTGGTGGCGCGGGTGATGGGGGGAGTGGGGAAATGACGAATGACGAAATCCGAATGACGAAACAGGGAGGAAAATGATCCATCACCTGCTTTGCAGGTGGAGCATGGTTCGGATGTCGTCAATCCGGGTTTCGGTCCATCAGACAGATGCGCTCGTAGCCGTCGATCATGTGTTGTAGGGAGAAGTCGTCGCGGACGGCGCGGGCGCGGGCGCGGTATGGGGTGAGATCCCGATCGATCCAGGCGCGGAGTTTCTCGGCCATGTCGCGCGGGTCGTCGACGCGGAAGAGTTCGCCCCAGGCGCGCTGGGCGATCAGCTCGTGATGGACCGGGATGTCGCTTGCGAGCATGGGCAGGCCGCTGGCCATGGCCTCGATGACCACATTGCCGAAGGCCTCCTCGCGGCTGGTGGAGACAAAAAAGAGCGCGTTGGCGAGAAGCCAGTATTTCTCGAGTCCGGTACGTGTGCCCAGGACGAGCGCGACGTCCTCAACCCCCTGATCCCGGATCAGCTCGCGCAAGGCCGGCATCGCATTCCCGTCGCCGACGAACACATACCTCATCCCTCGCGAACGCATCTCATCCGCGATCAGCCGCAGCGCCCGAACGGCCGTGTCCTGCCCCTTGACGGCGTTGACGCGGGCCAGGTGAAGAACGAACGGACCGGTGACGAGCGGATTGCTGATGTCGCGCCGCGCGCGGTCGATCGAAGCGTCGTGCCGCGCCACGTCAATCCCGTTGTAGACCACCTCCGTGGGCGGCAGCGGTTCGCCCACCACCTCGTGCAGCCGGTGGCGCATATGGGCGCTCAGACAGATGATGCGGTCGGCGCTGCGGTACCCGCGGCGGATCACGTCCGCGACGCGCGGTTTTTCCAGCTCGTGATACCCCGCGTAAAGATCCGCGCCCTGAGGCGCCATCACCAGAGCGCACCGCATGCGTGCTTTCACCAGGCTCGCGGCGTATCCGTTGGGGTAGCTGTAAAGCGCCAGGACCGTGTCGAAGCGGTAGCGGCGATGCGCCCGCAGGAGCGGGATCGTCAGCAACTCGGGCCACCAGTGCTGGCGCGGCGGGCGGCGGTAAGTCAGAACGGGATAGGGCAGTTCGGGAATCGTTCCGGGAATGCGCCTGGCCAGCACGACGACGAGGTGCCCGCGCCCCGTCAGCCCGCGCGCGATGACATCGGCATCATGCTCCGCGCCGCCGACGGCCGGGTAGAACGTGGGAGTGAACAGGCAGATGCGCAAACAAAAGTCCTGTACAAAGCGGTGTACCGAACCAGGCCGGCACGAGTGGGTTCAGATCAGACCGGTCAGCGCCGGCGGTAGGGCGCGTACGCGGCCGTAGCGGTGGAGTTTACCGGCGCGGCGCTGGAGGACGGCGTCGGCAAGTTGGAGGGTAGCCGGCCAACCGGTAGAGGGTTCGGGGAAGCGGTCGATCATGGTTCGCGTGGCGGCGGTGAGCCACTCATTGCTTGAATCGGAGGCCAGCCACCAATCGGTCAACGCCCCGCCGATCGTCACGGCCGTCGCCTGCGAATCTCGCGGCCGGGCCTCAAAGACGCCTTCCAGGTCGATCCAGACCAGCGACGACACGTCCGGGAGCGCAGCGTGGGGTTCGGCGGCCATGAGGTTGTGCGGGCCGTGATCGGTGTCGGCGAGTCCGGCCTCGCGAATCCGGGCGGCGTGCTCGACGACCAGGCTCATCACGGCCAGGGTCGCGGCCTCGTCGCGCGTGTCCAACA
>JBGTFI010000673.1:0-1982 GCA_041747335.1 Phycisphaeraceae bacterium
ACCACCGGTTTCTCGCCCGTGTCCGCACCCGCACCTGCACCGGCACCCGAACGATGCGTCGGGTCCTCCAACGGCAACAACTGCGACACCACCGGCGTCTGTCGCCCCGCCGACTGGAACGACATGTACACCACGCGAACCGCGTCGTACTTACCTTCGGTGAACTCCCGCATGTAGCGGTCGGCCAGATGCTCGACCTCGTCGTACGCCGGCTTATCCCCGAACTGGGCGTGGAACGCCGCCACCGCGCGGTTGTTGAACCGCAGGATCGCCTGGCCCTTCTTACCCACGAGTTCGAGGTCGAACTGCTTGTCGCGGTTGGCCTGGTAAAAGGCACGAGCGGCATGGAACACCTTGCCGTTGTACCCGCCGCATAGGCCGCGGTTGCTGGTGATGACCAGCAGCAGTTCGCGGCCGGTCGCCGTGGCCGGGGGCTTGAGCAGCGGGTGCGAGAAGCTCTTGCCTTCGTCGCCCGACGCCGCCAGCGTCGCCGACAGCTCGCCGACCATCTCCCCGAGCTTGGAAGTGAACGGCCGCGACGCGACCACCCGCCGGAACGCGGCCTGGTATCTCGCCGTGGCGATAAGCTGCATCGTGCGGGTGATCCGCTTGATGTTCCCGACCGCCTTCATGCGCTTCTTGATCTCGCGGCTTTTTCCCATAGGGCGGAAGGATAGGCGGGGGCGGGGCGGGTGGGAAGAGGGTCGGGGAGAGTTTGTTCGGATAATACTCGGATACTGGATAAGACCCTTCCCCTTCCCTCCCACCACCACCACCGGCTCCACCTCCACCCGCCCGCGTCACCATCCCCACTCCCATCTCGTCGAGGATCCTCATGGCCCGCTCCACCGTGACCCCGTGGTCCTCGTTCCGCTCGTCCCGCGAAACCGTCGACTCGTTCACGCCGAGCCGCTCGGTCAGTTCCCGCTGGGTCAGCCCGACCCATAGACGATCCGCAACACACCCAGCAACTCATCCTGTGTCACCGCCCCCAACCCCATCGCCTTCAGATCAACCGTCTCCTCCGCCATCGCCTCCAGAAACGCACCCATATCCCGTCGGATTGCCTCCGGCGTTTCGACCTGCGTGCCAGGCTCGATGACTGCCGCAAGGCGGAACACATCATTCCGATGTTTCTTGATGTCCGCGCTGCTCACAGGCTGATCCGCTTCAAGGCGGGCCTTCATGTCGATCCACGCCCGTGCTTTCAGCGGAATCAGGTGCGTCGCCCTCAGGATCGACACACCCTCCACCTCCGTACGCCCCTCTTGGATCCATGCGGTGTATGCATCGTTCAGCAGGATGGCCGACAGGCTCGCAACCTCACCATCAAAGGGGATCGGGGTCAGCGTGGCGCCCGGTCGGGGCTCAAGCACGCCGGGGTGACGCGAGAAGAGTTCCAGTTGCTTCGGATAGGAGGGATCGGCCGGGCGTTGAAAGCGATACAGCCGCCGTTCCCCCGTCGATCCTTCCTGAACTTTGTATCCCCCCAGATCAACGAAGGCCCAGAACGCCTCGGCAAACGCCGTGTCCGAGGTTTCCACGCACAGCACGATGTCCAGATCCTTGGTCGCGCGGAACTCCACGCCCACGGCCTGCAACGCCAGATCGCACGCCGCGCCCCCGATCAGCACATACCGATCCCGATGATCCTGGAAGTGATCCGCCAATAAAGCCAGTCCCTTTACCATTCAACCTCCTCCATCATCTCTTCCAGTGCCATTTCCACCCGCTCATCCGGATCATCTCTCAGGGACAGATACAGCGACAGCGGATCCACCCGATCCCCCGTGCCGAGCAACGCCGGGTCGTACGCCCAAACTTCAACCTCGATCACCCCGGGCTCGCGGAACGGCGCGTCCCCGGCTCCGTGCTCGTCCCGGTACACCGCCCATCGCGCTGCGTGCATGGCGCACACTGGTGCTTCTGGTTCGCCCAGCATGGTGCAGGCCGCCAGCGCGCTGATCCCCGCCAGCGGCCCC
>JBGTFI010000674.1:0-2192 GCA_041747335.1 Phycisphaeraceae bacterium
CTGCTGGCGCGGATCGCGCGCAGGGAGGGGCTGGCGACGCCGCTGACGCTGCTGCTCTCGTCGGCGACGATGCGGCATCACGCGCAGCGCTTCATGGATCGTGCCTCACCGGGTCGCAGGCAGCGCGTGCTTGCGAACGTGGCCAGAATCGAGAAAGTGGTGTTTGGGGAAGGGATCGAGGGACGAAGGCACGGAGCGACGGAGGGGCAGAGGCACGCAGCTGAAGGGAACGTTTCGGTTGTTGGAAGTTGAGGTCAAGATGCGGCTGGCGGATCGGGCGGCGCTCGAAGCGCGTCTGGGGGAAGCGGGCGCCGAGCGGCGGGCCAGGCTGATGGAGACGAACCTGTTCCTGGACCTGCCGGGGGGCGTGCTGCGCAAGGCGGATCGCGGGCTGCGCATCCGGCGGGAAAGGGACATCGACCACGGAGCGGAGAAGATCATCATCACCCACAAAGGGCCGCGGCGGACGGGGGATGTGAAACAGCGTGAGGAGACGGAAGTGGAGGCCGACTCGATGGAGCGTGCAGTCGCGCTCTTCGAGGCGCTGGGTTTCGAGCGGGGGCTTTGCTTCGACAAGCGGCGGGACAAGTGGCGGCTGGGCGATTGCGAGGTCTGCGTGGACGAGATGCCGCGCCTGGGCCAGTTCGTGGAGATCGAGGGGCCGGAAGAGAGGGCGGTGCTCGAAGCGCGCGAGCTGCTGGGGTTGGGAAGCGAGGCCTTGATCCGTGAGAGCTATGCAACGCTCCTGTGCGAGGCGGTGGGGGAGGGGATTGCCGATTGCCGATTGAAGATTGAAGATTGAAGACTTTGGACTTTGGACCTTCCAGCACGATCCTCGGTTACTGCACGAACGTGCATGCGGGGGGGACGTATGCGCGGACGGTGGAGAACCTGGAGCGGTACGCCGCGTCCGTGCGGACGCGGGTGTGTCCGGACGGGGCGATGGGCGTGGGACTTTGGCTGGCTGCGGAGGCGGCGCGGGAGCTGGTGCGTGAGGGTAGGGCCGCCGAGTTTCGCGACTGGCTGGTCGAGCGGGGGCTGCGGGCGTACACGCTCAACGGTTTCCCGCACGGGGATTTTCATCAGCCGGTGGTGAAGCACCGGGTGTATCACCCGACATGGGCCGAGCGCGCCCGGCTGGATTACACGCTGGATCTGGTGGCGATCCTGCACGGGCTTCTTCCGGCCGGGGAGGAGGGTTCAATCTCGACGCTGCCGCTGGGCTGGCGCAGCGACTTCACCGATGCGGGAATGGTCAAGCGGGCGGCCGGACACCTTGTGGAACTCTCGGAACATCTGGCGAAGCTGGAGGCTAAGACGGGCAGGCTGATTCACGTGGCGCTCGAGCCGGAGCCGGGGTGTTATCTCGATACCAGCGCGGACGTGGTGAAGCTGTTTCGCGATCACCTGCTGCCGGCCGGCGATGAGGGGAAGGTGCTGCGCCATCTGCGGGTATGTCACGATGTGTGCCACGCGGCGGTGATGTTCGAGGATCAGCGGGCGATGTTCGAGCGCTACGCCGCGGCGGGCATCGGCATCGGGAAGGTGCAGCTTTCCTCGGCGGTGCGGCTGGACGGCGTGGCGATGGACGCGGCGGCCTACGTGGAGGCGCTCGCGCAGATGCGCGCGTTCGCGGAGGATCGCTATCTCCACCAGGCGATGGTGCGGGCGGAAAACGGCGAGACGCGTTTTTTCGAGGATCTTCCCGCGGCGCTTTCGGATGACCGGGCGGCGCGGCAGAGGAGCGAATGGCGGGTCCACTTTCACGTGCCGCTGTTCGTCGAGCGGTTCGGGGCGCTGGGGACGATGCAGGGGGAGGTTGTGGATTGTCTATCTCTGCTGCGCACGCGCGGCGATGTGAAGCATTACGAGGTGGAGACATACGCCTGGGGCGTGCTGCCGGCGGAGCTTCGGGAGGATGACCTGGCGGCGGGGATTGCGCGGGAGATGCGGTGGGTGTTGGCGGTTCGCGGTTAGCGGTTAGCGGTTAGCGTAAGGGGAAGGCGGGCGTATACTCGGTTGTTCGTTCGTCTCCTGCCGCCAGCGCGATGATTCATCCCCGCACCAAACTCGCCGCGTATCTTCGTCTTGCCCGCGTCTCCAACCTGCCGACCTGCTGGAGCAATGTGCTGGTGGGCGCGGCCGCGGGGGCGTGGGCGGAAGGGGGACCGCTTGCGGACGCGCGCGGTTCG
>JBGTFI010000675.1:0-2142 GCA_041747335.1 Phycisphaeraceae bacterium
TCCTTGAACAAAGGGGCTTGATGGAAGCGCGAGGCCTCGCGCGAAACGCTACGCGGTCACTGTAAAGCGCCACCGCCCGTGGCGCAATCCGAACAGATACCGAACCGCATCTGCGAGGGGATTTAGATGCGATCGCCCTGCTCGGGCGAATCCTTCGCTTGACACCCTTGGCCCTCCCGATATAGTGCCATGCTCGGCCCGGTTTCTCCCGGGTGATTCCCCGCAACCATCGGTGACGTAACATGAATCGCCAGACGACTTTAGCGAAAAATGACGACTTCCCCCGCCAGTGGAGGCACGTCGATGCGTCCGGGCAGGTGCTCGGTCGCCTGGCGGTCAGGCTGGCGACGACGCTCATGGGCAAGGACAAGCCCACCTACACGCCCCACTGCGATGTGGGGGACTTCATCGTCGTCACCAACGCGGCAAAGATCGTCCTGACCGGGAACAAGCTCGACCAGAAAGTGTCCCAGACCTTCTCCGGCCACCCCAGCGGGCGCAAGACCTACAGCTACCGCTGGATGCTCGAGCACAAACCCGAACTGCTGATCGAGGAGGCCGTTCGCCGGATGCTTCCCAAGAACCGCATCGCCCGGCAGATGCTCAAGAAGCTCAAGGTCTACCGCGGCGCCGAACACCCCCACCACGCCCAGCAGCCCGCAACCGTCACCGCCTGATCCCGACTCCCGACTCAAGACCCGAGACCCGCCCATGACCCAGACCGCCACTTCGCCCAAGGCCCCCGCCCCCGTGACTTCGCTCCTTTCCGAACCGGCCAAGCCGGATCGCGGGGGGTTCTTCCTCGGGACCGGCCGGCGTAAGACCTCCGTGGCGCGCGTCCGGATTCGTCCCGCCAACGGCGAGGGCAGGTACCTGGTCAACGGCCGGGAGGTCAACAGCTACTTCACGCAGCTCCGCGATCAGGTGGACGCAGCCGACCCCCTCCGCGCCACCAAGACTGAGGGGAAGCTCGACGTTCTGGTGAAGGTCCACGGCGGGGGATACGTCGGACAGGCGGGCGCCGTCCGTCTGGGCCTGGCGCGAGCGCTCAAGGGCTACGACCCCACCCTCGAACCGGTCCTCCGCGACAACGACTTCCTCACCCGCGACGACCGCAAGGTCGAACGCAAGAAGCCCGGCCAGCCCGGTGCGCGCAAGAAGTTCCAGTTCTCGAAGCGGTGAGTTTTCGGATCAGCGGGTTCCGCTTGCTTACGCGCGCGGCTCGTGGCGTGCGAAAGCTGATTAGTCCGATGCGTCATGAGTGGTGGTGGATCTGAAACACGATCAGGGCTTTCACTCCGTTCGTTCGTCGACGATCGCCTGCAACTGCGCGATCAACGGCGGAAGCTCATCATGGATGATCCGCCAGAGTATGTCGAAGTTCACGAGTTCATATCCGTGGATCAACCGGTCTCGCGTGCCGATGATCTGGGACCATGGGACTTCAGGATGCTCATCCCGGACTGGCGGCCCCACTCGTCTGGCCGCTTCACCGATGACCTCCACAAGGCGCACCATCGCCAGGTTGAATTGACGGTCGCGGTCAAGATCCTCCCGCGACCGCCCACGCGCCATCTCCACCGCCTCCCGGGCATGATCCAGCATGTGACGCACCCGGACCATCGGATCATGCCGCGTCATACAGCACCTCCGCTTCGTGTAGAATCTCGTGCCGGAAGTACTTGCTAAGGCAATCCGGCGTGTTCAGGTCCACCTTCCTCCCCAGCATTCTGGAAAGCTCCTCCTGCAATCCGATGAAGCCGAAGCCGGGCGTCGCCCCAGGCTCAAACTCCACAAGCATATCCACGTCACTGTTCGGCCTGAAGTCGTCGCGCAGGATCGATCCGAAGAGCGCCAGCCGGCGGATCCCGTGCCGCCGGCAGAACGCCTCGATCCGATCCTTCGGGAACTCAATGCCGTGATATACCATCGCCGTCATGGTAGCTCGGATTCGTCGGGTATTGGGGACTCCCGCTCGCTGACGCGCGCGGCTCGTGGGTGGAATTGTCAGGCCGAGGCCTGACCTACGGCGATCCATCCCAACCTGTTCCAGTCCACCTTCATCAGCTCAAACCGCAGCAGTTGCAGGACGGTCTTCGCGGCGCGGTCGCGGATGGTGGGGCGGTCGCCGGGGAAGATGCA
>JBGTFI010000676.1:0-1841 GCA_041747335.1 Phycisphaeraceae bacterium
TGGGGCGGTGTTCGTGCGGCTGGGGATGGGCATATTCCTCACGATGAACCTGATGGTCTTCCGGTGGCTGTTCTACGCCCCGGAAGTTTACGGTCCGCACGCCCATGCCGGGGCGCTCTCGCCGCTGGCCGGGCTGCTGACCTATTTCATGATGTTCCTGACCGCGGGCATCGTCGCCCTTTTGTGGACGCCGCTTGCGGTAGACGCCGCGGCGAACGTGCGGCAGTCCGCGCGGGGGGGCGGGCTGCGTCTGCCGCGGCTGGACATGAACGCGCTGATCGTGGTGGGAACGGTCGCGGCCTTCGGGCTGAGCGTGGCGAACACGCTGCGCGGCGAGGGGGAGCTTTACTTTGAGACGGCGGCGATGATCCTGGTGCTGGTGACGCTGGGCGGCTACCTCGACGCCTCAGCCAAGAAGCGGGCGGCGGACGCGGCGACGAACCTGTTTGCGTCGATCCCCAGACGCGCGCTGGTGCGACGCAAGGGAGATCAGGACGCGGTGGAAGTGGATGTCGCAGAAATGCAGGTGGGCGATTTGGTGCGGGTGGCGCCGGGGGAGGCGGCGGTGTGCGACGGCGAAGTCGTCGAAGGCAGCGCGTGGATCGATGAATCGAGCATGACGGGGGAGTCGCGGCCGCGGTCGGTGGCGGCGGGCGACAGCATTCTCGCGGGTTCGATCAGCGCCGACGGACTGCTGTGGATTCGCGCGGTGCGGGTGGGCGAAGACCGCACTATTGAGCAGGTTCGTAGGCTGCTGGAAGAAGCACACCAGAGGCAACCGGCGATCCAGCGCCTGGCCGATCGCGTCGCGGCGGTGTTCATTCCTATCGTGATGACCCTGGCGATCGGGGTGTTCGTCTGGCACGCGCTGGGCGGCGACGCGGCGCGGGGACTGATGGATGCCCTGTGCGTGCTGCTGATCAGTTGCCCGTGCGCCCTGGGGCTGGCGGCGCCGCTGGCCACGTGGAGCGCGTTGGCGCGGGCGGCCGGGCGAGGGTTGGCGATCGACTCGGGCGCGACGGTGGAGCGGGCGGCGGCGGTGGACCATGTGTTCTTTGATAAGACGGGGACGCTCACCCAGCCGGCGATGACGCTCGAACGGGTCCATCTTGCGGCGGATGTGGACGAAGAGCACGCGCTCGCGATGGCGGCGGCGGTGGAGGAATCTTCCCCACACCCGATTGCGCGGGCGATCGTCGCGGAGGCAGGCCTGCGCGGCCTAACATGGCCTTCGGCGGCCGTGATGCGCGTAATTCCGGGAGCGGGGATCGAAGCACACGTGGAGGGCAAAACGCTTCGACTCGGCGGGGAACGGATTCTCTTGGCGTGGTCGCGCGGGTTCTGGCCGCAGCCAATGGGGAATGAGAACAGTGGGGCGGGCGTCCCGCCCGCCATTGCGGTGAAGCCGCAAGCTCCAACCGACGCGGTGTCGCAAGATGTTGTTATTTCAGGCCTTCGGCCTGATGGCGGGCGGGACGCCCGCCCCACTGATTGGCCCGCCGCGTCGGAGGCGGCCACGAGCGTGTACCTCCTCGATGGGCCAAGGATCATCGCACGTTTTGATCTGACCGAGGAGCTGCGCGCCGATGCCCGCGCGTGCGTCGATTCGTTGCGCGGGCAGGGGATGCGCGTGGAGATCTTGACCGGGGATCAGGCGGGTCCGGCGCGGCGTTTGTCGCAGCTTCTAGGTGTACCGGCGCACGCGAGGCTGCTTCCTCAGGAGAAGCTCTCCATCGTGGAGCGCGCGCGAGAGACTGGCGGCGCGCGCGCCGTGGCGATGATCGGCGACGGGGTGAATGATGCGCCGGTGCTGGCGGCGGCGGATGTGGGCATCGCGGTGG
>JBGTFI010000677.1:0-4063 GCA_041747335.1 Phycisphaeraceae bacterium
GCCGGCACCGACGGGGAAGGGGCGTTACGCCGCCCACCGCTTTCCCGAGGCGACGTTCGATGTGGTCAGCCCCGGCGAGCACGAAGCCTACAACCAGCGCTACCGCCTGCTGGTGCGCGGCGAACGGGTCTACAACATCCATTGCGTCGGTTGCCACGGCGCGCAGGGGGATGGCAACGGCCCGGCGGCGCTTCGGCTGATCGTGAAGCCGCGCGACTTTACGAGCGGCATCTACAAGTTCCGTTCGACGACGGCCGGGACGCTCCCGATGGAGGAGGACATCCACCGCACGATCAACCGGGGTCTGGCGCGGGTGAGCATGCCGGCCTTTCCCCTGCTGCCGGAGCAGGACAAGACGGCGCTGGTGGAGTACCTCAAGTCGTTTTACCCGCGGTGGGAGGAGGAAAAGTCGCGCCGGGAGCGGGTGTTCGTGCCGGTTCCGCCGGAGGATCTGGCGAGCGACGAGCGGATCGGCCGGGGGAACATGGTTTACGTGGCGATGGGGTGCGGCAAGTGCCACGGCGTGGACGGGGCGGGCACCGGCGCCACGGAGACCGAATACACCGACGCGTGGGGGAACAAGCAGAGGGCCTTCAACTTCACGCGGGGGAGGCTCAAGAACGGCGACACGCCCGAGGACATCTACCGGACGTTCCACACGGGGCTCAACAGCATCATGCCGCAGTACGGCGGAACGACGCTGGCGCTGGTGAGCTGGCAGAGCGTCGAGGCGCAGCTCGAGTTCATTCCGGAGGCGCAGCGCGAGCGGATCGCGCGGTATCGCGACCAGTTTCCGGCCGAGGCTGCGGAGGTCTTTACGAAGCCTCCCGCGGAGCAGGAGGCGCTGGCCGAGCGCAACAGTTGGGACCTGGTCGCCTTCGTGCTGTCGCTGCGGCAGGAGCGGACGTACGGGCCGATTCTGGGCGGCGCGGGCGACGGATCCATGAATCCGGTTTCAGGAGGGATCGACACCGATGAGTGAAAGCAGCGCCGCGTCATCCTCGCCGCCCTCGACCCAGGGCGCGTCCCTGCCCGCGGAGCTTCCGCTGGTGAACCCCGCTCTGGTCAAATGGCATATCGTGGCGGGGATCGTGTGGTTCACGATCGCGCTGCTGGCGGGGCTTTTCTACTCGATGCAGCTTCTTCAGCACTGGCCGCTGCCGAAGTGGGCGGTGCTGTCGCCGGGGCGGATCCGCCTGATCCACACCAACCTGATCGCGTTCGGTTTCCTGGCCAACGCGTTCTGGGCGATGCTCTACTGGTGCGTACCGAGGCTCACCGGCCAGCGGGTGCTCAGCGATGTGCTGGGGTGGGTGATCCTCTGGGCGTGGAACCTCATTATTCTGCTGACGTACGTCGGCCTGCACCTGGGCCAGGCCCAGGCGGTCGAGTGGGGCGAGACACCGGTGTGGGTCGATCCGCTGGTGGTGGTGGGTGCGATCCTGATCTGGCTTCAGTTCTACCCGCCGATTGTGCGCACGAAGGAGAAGGCGCTCTATGTGAGCCTGTGGTACTTCTCCGCGGGGATGATCTGGCTGGGGCTGACCTACATCATGGGCAACTTTCTGCCGGAGTATTTCGTGGCCGGTAACGCCGCGGGCCCGCTGCTTGGGCTTTACATCCACGACCTGGTGGGGCTGTTCGTCACGCCGATGGGCTGGGGGATGATGTATTTTTTCGTGCCGATCCTTCTGCGGCGGCCGATCTGGTCGCACGCCTTGTCGCTGGTGGGTTTCTGGGGTCTGGCGTTCTTCTACCCCCTGCAGGGCGTGCATCATTTCCTTGGCTCGCCGATTCCGATGTTCGCGCAGTACTCGGCGGTGGTGAGCACGATCGCCATCGAGATCGTCGTCACCACGGTGGTCATCAACTTCTTCATGACCCACCGCGGCAGCGGCGTGTCGATCGGGAGCAACATGGCGCTGCGCTGGTTCTGGCTGGGGGCGCTCAACTACTTCATCACCTGCTTCCAGTGCGCGTTTCAGGTTACGCTGACGTTCCAGCAGGTGATTCACTTCACCGACTGGGTGGTGGGCCACGCGCACCTGGTGATGTTCGGGGTGTTCAGCTTCTGGATTCTGGGGATGATCCAGCACCTCTGGCCGAAGCTCACTGGGCGGCAGTGGTGGAGCACGCGCCTCAACGAATGGCACTTCTGGCTGACCGCCGTCGGGCTGGGGGGGATGTTCCTGACGCTGACGGCCGCGGGGCTGGTTCAGGGGTTCATGATGATGGGTCTGTCGCCGTGGATCGACATCGTGCGTGCGAGCGTTCCGTTCTGGCTGACGCGGACGATCACGGGCCTGGCGATCATCGCCGGGCACGGGTGCCTGATCTGGAACATGGTCGCCACCGTCTACAGCGCCCGGACGGTGAAGCACGTGGACATGGACTACGAGCCTTACGAGCAGTACATCGAGGAGCCGGCGGGCGTTTAGGCGGCGGATGGCCGCCCTCGGGAGCGTGACATGGAACGATTCAGCTTCATTTTTCTGGTGGCCGGGATCGGCTTTTTCGTGCTGGCCTTCGTGGTGAGCGCGTGGATTCCCATGCTGCCGGTGAAGGATCTTCAGATCGCGACGGTGGCGGAGCTTGCCTCGCGCGTGCCGATCGAGTTCATCGAGCTGCGCGAAGAGTATCCCGAAGCGTTCCAGAAGGCTTTCGGCGATGTGAGTGATGAAGAGGCGCTGGCCGAGGCGTTGCGCATCGGTCACCGGGCGTACATCGCCGAGGCGTGCTGGCACTGCCATTCGCAGCAGGTGCGCCACTGGGGCAACGACGAGGCCCGCTTCGGGCGGGTGAGCTACCCGGAGGAGTACCACCACGAGCTGGGGATGCCGCCTTTGTGGGGGACGCGGCGCGTCGGGCCGGATCTGGCGCGTGAAGGCGGGCTGCAGTCCAATGACTGGCACGTGGCGCACTTCTGGAGGCCGACGGATGTCGTGCCCGACAGCGTGATGCCCGAGTACCCGTGGTTTTTCGAGCCTGACGGCGTGACGCCCAACAGGACGGGGCTGTCGATCATCGCCTACATCCAGTGGCTGGGGAGCTGGAACCATCAGGTGGAAGTGAATATCGAGAACCTGCCGGCGATCGACGCGATGTACGAGTCGCCGGTGCAGCACCCGCCCGCGCCCGCCCGGCCCCAGCCGACCGCGGAGGAGGACTATGATGATTATGGCGGGGAGAATTATTGAGAGGTGTACTGGGTATCGGGTGCCATGCCCTCGTCCTCGTGGGCATGAAACATGCCGCTCTCGGAGGTCATCACCATGATCGCACGCACCGAACCGGGCGAAAGGCCCACCCCGCCCCGTTCCGCGCATCAGCCGATCTCGCGGGGGACGCGGATGTTCCTGTGGATTTTCAGCGCGGCGATGGTGGTGACGGCGGGGACGGCGTTTGTCTTCAAGCTCATCGAGTTCTTCCACACTGCCACGACGACGGGCGCCGAGGCGCTGTATTCGTTCCTGATGCCGGTGCTGACGTACTTGGTCGTGGCGGCCGGTTTCGCCTGTTTGTTCCTTTGGGCGCTGTTGGGCGGGCAGTACCGGGACGTGGAGGGGCCCAAGTACCGGATGCTTCAGATGCAGGACGAGATCGACCGGCATGACCACGTCGGTCAGCACTGATTTCCTTTTCCACGGAGCCACCATCGCCGTGTCCAAGTTCATCAAGCACAGGTTTCTGAGCTACCAGGGGTATGCGTTTCCGTGGTACGTGACGCTGATCTGGATCACCTTCTTCGTGCTGGGGCTGTGGTACCTGATCGACAACATCCTGCTCAATGACGCCGGGCCGCCGATGCCGTGACGCGAGCGATGATCAACTTGCGGCGGGATGGTGCGGCTTGCTGCGCGCACTGCGGGTTGCCTGTGCCCGCGGCGCGCCGGCCGCGCGAAGTCGAAGCGGATCAGCCGCTCTATTGCTGCTTCGGGTGCCGCATCGCCCGCGACATCGCCGCGGTGGGGGAGGACGGCACAGCCGTTTCGCCCCGGGGTGGGGCGGTGTTCGTGCGGCGGGGGCTGGGCCTAATACACACGATGAACCAGATGGTCTTCCG
>JBGTFI010000678.1:0-2332 GCA_041747335.1 Phycisphaeraceae bacterium
CGCCGCGCCCAGAAGCATCAGCATCGTCAGTCCGGCCGCGGCCCCGATGGGGTAGCCGTATCCGCTCGCCAGCGCGGCACAACCGAGGGCCAGAGCGACCGACCCGATGGCGCCCAGCGTCAGGCGCTGGCGCTGGGAGAGCGGATCGGGTGAAGTGGTCTGCGACGCCTTGCCTGGTCGAGGCGGCGCATCGTGATCCCTGGGAGCTGCGCCGGCTTTGAAACGCTCGCCCACGCGATCAAGCCGTTGGGCGAACTGGTCGACTGCCTGACCCATGCGTTCGGCCAGTCGCTCGGCTTCCTGCCCGATGCGATTGCCGATATCGTCCGTCGCGCCGCCGAAGGATTTGTTCGAGTCGTCCTGGAGGTCGGCGGTCTTGTCGAAGTCCCCCACGCCCACTGGGGCGCCTGCGCCGACATTCACCCGCTGCGCCACCCGGCCTGCGACCATCGAGAGGCTCTCGGGCCTAAAGTGCGAGACGCTCTCGCGCACGTGGGCCGCGCCGAACACAGCTTCGACCATCTCCTGCGCCGACTGAAAGCGATCTTTGGGGTCTTTCGCCAGCGCCTTGCGGATGACCGTCGCGAACGGCTCTTCGACGTGCGTCAGATCCGGCTTGGCTGAGAGGTGCTTCATCAGCACCTCCGTCGGCGTCGCGCCGAAGTAGGGCGTCTGCCCGGTCAGCATTTCGTAGAGCATGATCCCCAGCGCGTAGATGTCGATGGAGCGGTCGTATCGCCCCTCGCCGATCTCCGGGGCCATGTAGTGGACCGTCCCGACGGTGACGGTCTGAGCGCTGCGCACGGACGCGGTGATCGCCTTTGACAGCCCGTAATCGCCGATCTTCACATAACCATCTTCATAGAAGATGTTGCCGGGTTTGAGGTCGCGGTGGACGATGCCGCAATCGTGCAGGTAGGTCAGCCCCTTGGCGATCTCCCGCAGGAAAAACGCGGCCTTCTGCGGCCCCAGTCCTGAGGGGGATTCATCCAGCAGCTCGCGCAGCGACGGGCCGCTGACGTATTCCATGATGACGAACGGTTCGTCCGCGGCGTTGCGCCGGATGTCGAAGATCGAGACCAGGTGCGGGCTTTTGAGGTTCATACAGTGCCCGATGCCGCGCAGTTCGATGTCCTCGTAGCCCTGGACGCTCTTGATCGCCACCTCCCTCCCCGAATCGCTTTTCGCGAAGTACACCTCGCCGAACCCGCCCCTGCCCAAAGCGCGCTCGATCGTGAAGCCGTCGAGGGGCTGATCGCCTTGTTGATACCGGTACGCCGCCATGGCCCGCATCCTTGATCTCGGCCTGTGGCCGATGGGTGACTTGACTCCCTCATTCCCACGCGCGAATCGTCAGCGAAACGTCCCCGATCCTCATCCGCGCGCCCGCGGTGATGGGCGTGCCCGCATCGGCGGGGCGGCCGTCCACCTCCATCGCCTGCTCGCTGCGACAGTGGAGCGCCCCGCTCTGGATAAACAGCACCGTCCGACCCGGAAGCTCAGGTGTGCGCACGTGCGCATCGCCGGCTGCGCCCAGCACCAGCGACCGGTCCATGAGAATCACCTGGCGAATATCGCGGCGGGGAAGTTTCGCTCCGCTGAGCCTCAGCACCGCCGTGGTGCTCGCGGCATTGGGCAGCAGGAAGGTCATCCGGCATCGCGGAGAAAGCTCGATCCGCTCACCACCCAGCAGGACGCGCGAAGTCGCTGCCTCTTCGTTCACCTTCACCGGCCTTTCCCCGCGGAGCACGTAGTCTTCATCGCGCCGTTCGATGGTCGCCATCGGCGTGTCCGGCGGCGCGAGCAGCCCGATCGTCGGCCGAGCGTCGTGGCTCACCGGCCCCAGAGTCACCTTGCCATCGCAGACGACCAGGAATCCGCCCACCCCGTCGATCGACAAGACGAAACGCGAACCGATCGACTCACCGGACGATCCGTCCGGTGGGTCGATCATGCGGTCGGGCTGTGGGGGATGGTTCATGGCGTGTACTTCCGTCCCCGTCTTCGCTAGCGTTGGCGCGATGGTTCGGTCGAGCAGTCCCAGGGGACCGGCCTGCACTGCTTCGAGTTCCCGCATCGCGCGCTGGGCGCGCTCCATCGCGCCATCGATCCATACCGCCTCGGGAAGCACCTGTTTCGCCCGTGCCAGAAGGCGACTGGCCTGGGCGAAACCGCCCTGCGCCAGCGCCCGCGAGGCGCTCGCGCAGTCGCTTAGTGCGGATTCAAGCTCGACCAATCTCAGGTCGTCGCGCGCGATCGTCCGCAGGCGAGCGGCCAGCGCCCCGGCCGTGTCCAGCCGCCCCCGGAGCAGCGCCTCGCGGAGGGTTGCGGT
>JBGTFI010000679.1:0-15574 GCA_041747335.1 Phycisphaeraceae bacterium
AGCACCGGCATCGCGATCAACGTCGCGAGGAACATGAAGACGCTCAGCGCCGTCAGCGACCAGAGCAGGGTTTCGTATTCTTCCAGCCACGCGAGCAATCGTTCCTCCTTCATGGCTAGACGTGGTTGCGGTGTGCCAGAAAGACTGGCTCACCATTCGAGACATCATCTCATCCGTCGCGGTAGATAGCAAAGGAGGGAGCTGTTAACGCGCAACCTCGGACCGTTACCGCCAGACAACTTGCCGGCCGCGAAGCGGAGGTCGTTGTGCGCGCTGCTCGAAAACTCAGATGTCAGGTAACCTCTGGTCTGGCCTCTCCCTGAAAAGTGAAGATGCGCGAGAGAATGGTCCCCGACCCGCGCCATGACGTTCAGCGGCGTCGGCGAGTCGCCGCAGGGCGTGGTCTATTTTGCGGGCCGTGGCGCATGGGGTCGCACGATCGCCCCAACACGAAGGATATGGTGATGGCCGGTAGAGGGGCGAAGGACGACAGGGCAGTCGACGCGTTCACCGCCCGGTCACGCCGCCTGTCGGTGGTAATGCCTGAGCAGACCCCCAAGCCGCTCGCGGCACACGACCTCGCCCGTCTCGGTCTGATCGCCAGGTAGCCGTGGCACCGCGTCGATGCCCATGTGCGGGCGCTCCGTGTTGTAGTGCTCCACTTATTCGCGGACCAGGTAGTTGAGATGCCGCGTCCCACGACCCGGCGCCGCGGTGCGGCCCGGGGTCCAGGCCCCCCTCCTTGAGGATGTTGCGGACGGTCGTCTTGCCGACGTTGTGGATGTGCAGGTTGTAGCTCTAGCGCTTTACCGGCAGGATCACCAGGGCGCCCAGTGCGCAAGACGCGGCCAGCAGGAGAAACACCGGAAACGTGCCGTGCTGGTCGATCACCCATCCGATCAAGGGATCGGTGGATGCGGCGACAAAGTAAGCCCACATGTTCATCACTCCGATCGCCGTGGCGGCGCGGTATCGCCCCAGCAGGTCGGGACAGAGCGACCAGTAGCAGGACTGCGGCCCGTAGACCAGAAAGCCGGCCAGGAACAGCAGCACGATCCCCAGCCCAATCATGTGGGGCGGGACGATATAGATCAGCAACAGGACGATCATCGCCAGGGTCATGAGCAGCGCAATCGGAAGCGAGCGGTTCGAAGCAAACAGCTTGTCGGAGATGTACCCGGTGCTCAGCGCCCCCAGGGCCATGCCGATCGGAAGCGCCATGCCGATCCAGAACCCCAGCGGCTGATCGGCGTAGGCGGGGCCGAGCAGGTGCACGGGCAGCCAGACGATCAGTCCATACCGGGCCAGACTCTCGAATCCGATCGACAGTGTCGCCAGCAGGAAGCGCCAATTGCGCACCACCTGCCAATACCGCTGGAGTGTGGTCTCCTGGTTGCCGTTTAGGGCGGGATCGGCGTGTTCGGGATCGTCCTCGATGGGGGGATAGCCGCGATCTTCCGGCTTGTTGCGGGCTGCGATGTAAAACACGGTGCAACCGGCGGCCAGCAGCAGAACCGGCAATTGGAAAAACGCCCGCCAGGAAAGCAGACCGGTCCGAACCACCTCGGTCAGCGAGGTCACGCTTCGAACGATCTTGCTCTTCTCCGAAGATGTCGGTTCGGCGGCTGACCCATGGTCGGCGATCTGTTGCCGTAATTCTTCGAGCCGCTGTGGCTCAATGGCAGGGTCATCTTCGGAGGTGTCGGCCAGCAACGCTCCATCGGTTTCGAAGATCCGAAAGTGCAGCCGGCCTTCGGCGACTTTGGCGATGTATACAACCCCCTTTCCCTCCGAGGGAATCTCCTCGACCGATTCGACCGACATCAATCGCAGATCAAGCGGCGGCGGCTGAACGAGCATGTTAATCCCGCCGCAGATGGCAAAAACCAGCACGCCCGAGCAGCCGGCGGAGAAGACGTAGAAGCCGAATGCCTTGCCGCGCTCGGAATGCCCCCACCAGTTCGAGAGCATGCGACTTCCCGGCGCCCAACCCATGGATTGGGCGTACCCGTTGGCCGCCCACGGCACCAGCAGCGACCAGAACGACGTGGCCATGCTGGTGATCCAGTTGAACAGGACGGAAAACAGACCCCCCATGGCCATCATCTTCCGTCCACCGAACTTATCGCCGAGGTTGCCGTTGATGAACTGGCCCATCCCGTAACAAAGGAGCAGGACCATGCTGAACACGCCGAGCTGGCTGTAAGTCAACCCGAGTTCGGCTTCCATGTAGGGGAAGGCCCAACCGTAGTTGTGCCTGCCCAGGTAATAGAACAGGTAGCAGAACATCAGCGAGCAGAGCACACGCCATTGCGAGCGGCGGAACGAGCGGGCCTGCTCGGGTGACAGACGATCCTGTTCGTCCGCGCCGGGTGGTGTCGGTAAAGTCATCGTCGCGGCTCCGGGGAATCGGGCCGTGGCGGCTCGACTCGGGAGTTTGTCTCCGGTTGCGGCCGCACCGCCACACGCAGCGGACGCCCTGACAGGGCGAACTCAAGCGCCGCTCCCGCCTGGTCAAGCGCCCATGGGCCTTCTACCAGATGCTCGAACGGATATTGATGATGCTGTGAAGCCAGGAAATCGACGGCGGCGACCAGATCCCGCGGCGTGTAATTGTGCAAACCGCGGATCGTGAGCATTCTCCGCACGATCATCTCGGGGTTGACCGTCAACAGCGGCGTCTTGAACACCGCGCCGACCCACACATAGGTTCCGCTGATGCGGAGCAGATCGATCCCGCTGCGCATCGCTTCGATTGAGCCGGAGAGTTCGATCGCGACGTCGACGCCCCGTCCCGCCGTCAGCCGATTCACGGTTGATTGGAGCCCCTGGGAACCGGTCGCCACGTTGACCGGATCGGTGACTCCGAAGCGGCGGGCCAGCGCAAGCCGGTCCGCGTCAATATCGCAGCCGATCACTCGATCGGCGCCCAGCGACCTGGCCATCGCCGCCGCGGTGAGCCCCAGCATCCCCAGCCCCTGAACGAGCACCGTCTGATGCGCCGCGACGCCGCCGAGCCGCATTGCCCCGGCCACCGTCGCCGTAGCGCAGTTGACAGGACAAGCCACATGGTCCGACAGCGCTTCGGGCAGCCTGACGATCGTCGTGCCGGGAGCCAGCAGGCAGTGTTCAGCGAGGCCGCCGCTGAGCGGACGTTGCGAGTCCAGCGATTCATGCCCGTACTTGAATAAACTCTCGCACTTTTGCGGTGCGTCGCAGGCGCAGAAGAAACAGGCCCCGCAACTTGCGGCGATCGACCAGGTCACCCGGTCGCCGATTCGCAAAGGCTCACCGGCATGGTCCGTGACCGGCTCACCCGGCCCCAGCGATTCGACCTCGCCCAGAATCTCGTGACCGAGTACGGTCGGTGTAGGTGTCGAGCGGTGACCCTGGTAGGTGTGCAGGTCGCTGCCGCAGATCGTGCAACAGCGCACACGCACGCGCACCTCGCCTGTTTGAGGCAAACGCGACTCCAGCATCCGCATGTCCAGCGGCCGGCCGGGGCCAACGAACACCGCTGCCCGCACGCGAGTGGATGGCGTCGCTGTGGTGCTCATAGGGTTGCCATGACAAGGCGGGGGCGTTGACGTTTGTCGTGGTCACAACGGAGATGAGAAACGATTCCGCGTGGGAGATCATAGCGGCTCGGAAGCGAGAGGCCGAGGGGAATAGGCGAAGCTGACCCGACCCTCCACCTCGCCCCGGTCCCTATCAGAACCAACCGACGACGCCCCTGGAAGCATCGTTCAGGCACGAAGATCGTACCCGGACGATGATCCATAGTATGACGCACCGTTTCGCCACGGTCAATGGCGCAATTCGACTTCGCTGTGTTTGATTTCAGCTAAATTGGTGTGGATGAGGTGCTCCGAATCGACCGCGCAGGTCGCGGCGGGTCGCGCTGGCCAGGATCCTCAGCAGGGAGGTGCAAGTAGCGGGCCATCGTGGCTGCCGTGGGTGGGAGGCGTTGGGAGGGCGGCAATAGGGTTTTTGCACAGCGCTGAGGTAGCACCAGCATACCGCACCCGGGTCTGCCGCCGCGCTCGAAGTGGACGGCCGGGTCCGAGCCGGTGGCCGCCGCCCGGGAGTTCACAGTTCGAACACCGCTGCGCGAAGACCCTCTGCGCAACCCACCGTGACGACAACATCCAAGCCGCCCCGGCCCACCTCCAAATTCGCGCGCGAACTGGGTGCGAACGGGTGTTTCGGCCGGCCCTCCAAAAGTGCTTAACAGGGTCAGGTGCTGAATGGTGCTCGGCTTACCCCGCGCGCGAACTTGCGACATATCGCCCCGGATCGACCTGAAAAAACGCGCGACTTTTTCTCGCGCGAACACGTTTGATGGGTTGCGCAGAGGGAGCGGTTGCAGGACGGGCCCTCGGAGGGATTGGCCGCCAGTTCACCTCAAGGCTCGATCGAAGCAAAGAGTGGCCAGAGGTCCGAAATGCAGCTCTGGCAGCCCGGCAGGGGGCGCACAATCGGCTGGGCCACTACACGTATGCACACGCCGGAGCCTGAACCGCAGGCTCCGGTGTTTTTATCGCGCCCCGGCCGCCCCGGACTTCAGAAGTGGGTGTGAGACAGCACGATTGAGTGTTGAACCGGAAGTGGGGTTCAGGTATAATGTCACATTATCCGGTTATTCCGGCCGTCCGCTTGTCGCTGATTGGCCCCGCATATTTCGGCATCGAATAGAAATGCATGGATACGGGTATGACGCACTCATATCGCGTGCGCGTGACCATGCTTGGAGAGTCAGGCCGGACGGAGGCTCGTATACCTCCTGGTCGTTAGGCAGCGTGCGAAGAGGGCAGGGAGGGACCGTGAACAACGTCATCAAGTCCGGGATCATCGTGGCATGGATGACGGGGCACAGCCTTTTGGCCGCGTCGGGAACGTGGAACTCGCCGGAGGGGGGCGACTGGCTTCTCGCGGAGAACTGGCTTGAGGGCGTGCCCAACGCGGTGGGGGATGTGGCGACGTTCGGCAGCCTGGTTCCCGGCGTCGATGCCACGATCACCCTCGACGGCCCCGTCACCATCACCGAACTTCGGTTGGCAAATCCCCAGCGGATCATGCTGGCTGGCGCCCATCCCCTGACGCTTGACGCCCCCGGCCAGGGGGGTGTGGCCCGGATTGAACTGGGCGTTGGCGCGGGTGAGCTGGAGTGGAACGCGCCGATCGAGCTGGGCGCCGATGATGAGCTGGCGATCGTGATCGCCGACGGAGCATCACGTCTGATCTTTAACGTGCCCTGGGGCAATTCATTGCAGAGCCTGACCGTTTCGGGGGCCGGCGAGTTGTCGCTGCGCGAGGACAGCGCGGCGTGGAACGGTCACCTGACGATCGCCGGCGCGGAGGTGGAGATACGTAAGCCCATCGGCGGAACGATCGAAGTGAGCGGAGGTCTCCTTGCGCTTCAGGACCGTCTTAGCACCGCGAGCGTCAATATCTCGGACGGGACGGTCATGCTGTCGAGCCATGTCAGCCCCTACACGAACGCGTTTGCCATGAGCGGCGGCACGCTCAGCGGGACGACTTCCCGCGTCGCTTCCACCACCATCCAGAGCACGGTGGCGCTCGACGGCGGCGATTCGGTCATCACCGGAGGCAACCTGTTTCTGACCGGCGGTGTGAGCGGGACCGGCCATCTCACGATCATGCCGCTCTCCGATGGGAGCATCCGGACATCGGGACTCAACCACGACGGCAACGTGCGTTTCCAGGGCGGCGTGACGACGCTCACCGGGCCGAGCGCCTATACCGGGCACACGATCATTGAGTCCGGCGAGGTGGTCCTCACAACTGCCTCGGCGTTGGGCGCCGCGACCCTCTCCGACGCCGACGGAACCACCGTCGGCCCCGGCGGGATTCTGACGCTGCACTCGGGCGGCCCCATTCGTCTGGACAACGAGAAACTGATCCTCGCGGGGGGACGGCTGAAGTTCGGCGAAGTGGGCGGCGTGATCGAACTGGCCCCGGACACCGAGAGCTTCGTACAGGGCACATCCATCATCGACGGCACGATCACCGGCGCGGGATCGATCATCTTCGATACGCCCGGACTGGTCACCCCCACGCTCTTTCTGCGCGGTGACAACGCCTATACGGGGCACACGACGCTCCTCCAGGGAACCGTCATCGCCGACGCCCCCAACGCGCTCGGCAGCCCCCTGGCAGGCACGACCGTCAAAGGAGGCACGCTCGAACTGCGTTACGACGACACCGAGCCGATCACCATCCTCGGGGGCGAAGTCGAGGTCCGCGCCGCAATGCACCATCAGCCGATTGAGATGGGCGGGGGTCTGCTTCGTACGCGCACGAGCAACAACAACAACGTCACCACGATCATCGCCCAGCCGCTCACGGTGCTCCAGGGCGCGACGGCGACGGTGTCATCACACGCCGGCGGGCTGCTGCGCCTGGCGATGGGGACGGTCGGTGACGGCGAGCTGGTCTTCGCCACCGGCGCCGTTTTTCTCGACGGTCCGGTGCTGCACTCGGGGGACACCTTCATTCAATCGGCCGATGTGTTCTTCACCGCGCCGAACCAGCAACCGCAGGGCCGACTGGTGCTGACGGGGACATCCGGCGATGCCATCATCCAGCATGACATGACCGCCGACGTGGTGATGCGCGGCGGCAGGGTGAACGTCGAACCGGGCGCGGTGCTGACGATCCCCCGCGAGGAATGGGTGATTGAACGCGGGGCCGTGGACGGCGCGATCGCCGGCCCTACCGTCATCGCCAAGGAGGGGCCTGGCCAGGGTTTCCTCACAAACATCGGCGTGGACAATGAGGCGGTGATCGAAATACGCCGCGGCACGCTGCACTTTAGCCGAACCGAAGGGTACGGATCCCCCGCCGCGGGCACGATCATCACCTCGCCGAAGGACGCGGTGCTTTCGCTGAATCCCGGCTGGATCACCGCCGAACCGATCAACCTCAACAACGCCCATGGATTCGACCACACCGGCGCGCTGATCCTGGACTCCTCGAGCTCCGCCCCCGCCACGCTCACCGGCCCCGTAAGCCTGGGCGACACGGCCGCCACCATCGCCGTCGGGCAGGGCGATACGATCGTCGTAACCGGCGCGGTTTCGGGCGGCGAGCTGATTCTCAACTCGCTTTCCGGCAGCAACGCTCCGGGCATTCTGCGCCTGGAGTCGCCCGACAACGACTACACGGGCAGGACCGTCGTCGGCGTCATGCCCAATCGTCCTGCCGTGCTGGCGCTCCATGAGCAGGGGCGGCTGACCACCACCTCCGAAGTGATCGTGAACCACCGCGGGACGCTCCGGTTCGATCAGTTCAGTGGCGCCGCGTCGTCCGACCGGCTGGCGGATCACATCCCCGTCATCTTGCGCTCGGGCACGCTGGAGCTGACCGGGAAGGGGTTTGACAACATCAACGTTTCGGAGACTGTCGGATTGGTCGCCTTCGAGAGCGGCGCGAACACCGTGAGGATCACGCCGCATACCTCCGAGGAGGTCGTCCTGACGATCGGCGAGCTGCATCGGCACGCCGGCGCGGTGGCGGAGTTCCTTCCGAGCGGACTGGGACAGGATCTTCCGCAGGATCTGCGCGTCTTCATATCGCAGCCGCCGCCGCTCCAGAGCGGCATCCTCGGCGGATGGGCGACGTCATCCAACACCCTCGGACATGGCGGCCGGGTGGACTTCGTGACCTATGATCCGACCGTGGGTGTGCGGCTGCTTTCCCCGTCGGGCCGTCCCAGCCAGATTGAAACCGCCTCGTCCACCGACAACGTGTGGATGGATGCGATGCCCGCGGCGCTGACCGGCGACCGCGCCATCAACTCGCTGGTGATCGATACCTCAGCCGTCCCGTTTGTCGATCGTCTCAATCCCGTGGACATCGATCTTGGCGGCCACAACCTGAACATCGAAAGCGGCGGGCTGGTGCGGGCCGGCATCAGCGCCACGGAAATCCGCAACGGTACGCTGACCGCCGGGGGCGAGACAGCCGGCGCTGAGTTGATTGTGCGCTCGCCGTCGGCGCCGCTGCTCATCACCGCCGCGATTGTCGACAACCCGGGCGGCGCCGTCGGCCTAACGATCGCGGGACAGGGCACGGTCGATCTGGCCGGCATCAACACCTATTCCGGACCGACGGTCGTCAACGAGGGGATCATTCGACTGGTCAGTTCATCCTCGCTGCCGGACGGCACGGATGTCACCATCGACCGAGGCAGTGTCGGCTCGGAATCGCCCCTGGAGCAGACGGTCGCCCTGGGCGACGTGATCGTCCGGAACGCTGGCAGCATCGGCGGGTTTGATTTCACGGCGGAGTCGGTCACGCTTGAAAGCGGGAGCGTGACGGGCATCCGCGGCGAGGCGCCGCTGCGAAAGATCGGCCCCGCGATCACCACGCTCAACAGCGACAAGCCGTTCTACTCCGGCGAGGTGACGATCGAGGAGGGCGGCATCAGCATCTCCAACGGTAAGCCCGACTGGCATCCGCTGGGAACCGGCCTCACCACAATCCACGCCGGCGCCAAACTTCTGATCGGCGAAGGACGCACCACGGTGCCCAGTCCCATCACGCTGGCCGGGGGAAAGATCGTCACGTTCCGTACTCCCGGCACCCGACCGGCCGGCATCAGCGGAACCTTGCAGGTGTCGATCGACTCGGAGATTCACGTCGACGGCGTCTTCGAGCTTCGCGGTGATGTCGCGGGCGCCGGGGATCTTCTCGTGTCGGCGCCGGACGCCCCCGGGCTGCTGCACATCAACGGCCAGAACGGGGACTTCACCGGCCGATGGCTGGTTGACGGGGTCGCCGTCAGCCTCGGACACCGTAGCGCCATCGGTTCCGCGTCACTGGTGCTCTCCAACGGTTCGTTGACCGCGGCGGTCTTTCCGATCGACGGCGATCTCACCCTGGTCGATGCCACGCTTCAATCGGACAACGGCAGCGGCGTGGGCCGGTTCAATGGTACGGTCGAACTGGAGGGGCAGATCCGTGCGCTCGGAACGCAGACCATCCAGTTCGCGGGTCCGGTGTCCATCGCCGACGGGGCCACCCTCACCAATGACGCGACGATGGATTGGCGGTTCACGGACACAGTGTCGCTGGCCGGTGCGGTACGGGTTGTCGCCGAGGCCGGGCCGTTTGACTTCGCCGGTGTGATCAGGACCGCCTCCACCGATGCCTCGATCCACAAGACCGGTCCGGGTGACTGGATGCTCCGCGCGGCGCTCGAGATCAAAAGCGGCCACGAGCTGAGCATCCGCCAGGATGACCAGTTGATCACGCTCGACCTCGCCGCCCCTGCGCAAGCCGTCCGGGGAAACGGCGTCCTGGTGAATGATGTGATCGTCCGGAACGGCGCGGCGATCGAACCCGGCGAAAGCACCGGAGCGCTGACCTTCGTCGGAGCTTTGACGCTCGGTCCGGGCGGCGTCTACGAATGGCAGCTTCAGTCCGCGGGCGGCATGGCGGGCTTAGCCGACGGCTGGGATGTCCTTCACGCCACGACCCTCGCCACCTCCCCCGATGCGCTATCGGACCCGTTCATCATCCGCGTACGCGGCCTGACGCCCGAGGGCGATGACGGGACGGTCGCGGATTTCGACCCCTACGCCGATGACGCATGGACCATCGCCATGGCTCAGGACGCTTCGGGCGTGGACCTCGCCGCCATCGACCTTGACATCAGCAACTTGACCGCTCACCAGATTCTGCCCCCGGACGGTCAGTTTGTGCTGCAACTCCACGATCACACGCTCTGGCTGCGCTACCTCGCGGCGGAGTTTGTGCTGGGGGATCTTGATGGCAACGGTGTGCTCGACGCCTTTGACGTCAGCCCGTTCGAGTTGGCGCTGAGCGATCCTCAGGCCTATCACCAGACCTATCCAGGGCTCGATCCCGATCGCCTGGGCGATCTCAATGGGGACGGCGTCCTGGATGCGTTTGACGTAGGCGGATTCGAAGTGCTCCTGGCCGGATCGGGCGCATCGGCGCCCGAGCCTTCGGTGGCGGGCGGCCTGGGGATCCTGGCCCTTCTCCTGAGCGCCGGGCGGCCGAAGCGGACTTCGGATGCCCGTCACAAGCGTCCGTGGGTTCAGATGCACGGTGCGCACAGCCCCTCATCATCCGGGAGTCATGACCCATGTTGAGCATCACAAAGAGCGTTCCATGCGCCATCCGCCGGCGCTGCGCAAGTCGTCGGGGGCTGATCCTCGCCGTGTGTCTTCACGCGATGTTCGGGGCGCATCCGCACCCCGCCGGCGCGCAGCAGTCGAGTTGGAAACTCGCGCCCCCCACCGAGGGAGACTGGCACGACGCGGCCAACTGGACCAACGGGGTGCCGAATCAGTTCCGCGACGGATTGATCAACAACAAGGGGTTTGCTCACCTGGGCGAGGGCGTTGCGGCGGCCCACAATGTGATTGTCGGCAACACCTCGGAGGGAACGCTGCGGATCTCCGGCGGATCGTTGATGCTGCCGCAGATTCTGATCGTCGGGCAGGCCACCGCCGCCGAGGGACGCCTGGAAATGTCCGGCGGCGAGCTTAGCGCTCTGACGGTCACCATCGGCGAATTCGGCCAGGGCGTGTTCGACCTCAGCGGTGGCGCCGTCAATGTCGGCCGCATCTGGGTGGGGTTCTACGGCGACGGCCGCGTCAATCATTCGGGCGGGGTTCTGGATTCCTCCGGCCCGGTTCAGATTGCCGGAGGCGACGGAGGCGACGGCCGGTATGTAGTTAACGGCGCCGACGCCGAGCTTCTGGCGGACCTTGTCAATATAGGCGGCGCCGATGCGGGCATGATGGAGCAATCCGCCGGATTTGTGCAGGTCGTCAACGATCTCGTCCTGGGTGGGCAGGGTTCCTATCTGCTCCACGGAATGGGCGAACTGAGCGCAAGGCGGATGTATGTCAACGGCGAAACCGATCGAATCGCTACCTTCACCCAGAATCAGGGTCTGGCGGACATCGAGGTGTATGTGGGCATCGGCACGGACATGGACACTGTGGGCCAGTACACGCTCAGCGGCGGCGAACTGCGGACCGCGGAATTGGTCGTCGGTGTGAGCGGGCAAGGGCACTTCGCGCAACACGGCGGTATGGTCGCCGCCGATGAGATTCGTATCGGACACCACAACCTGGGCCTCGGTGAGTACCAAATGATTGACGGCTCGTTGCGTGCCGGTTCCCTTCGGGTCGGGATTTTCGGCCCGGCCTCGTTCGTGCAGCACGGCGGCATGGTCGATGTCGACTTCCTCCGCATGGAGGCGCCCACCTTCACGCCGCGCTATGAAATGCATGGCGGATCGCTTGTGGTGCGCAGCCGCATCGAGGCCGCGGGTGTGCTCGACTTCACCGACGCTCCGGTCACGTTGAGCGTCGACGCCGGGGCCGTCATCGACCTCACCGCCGCGACCATCGTCAATGGATCGCAGGCGCGCTTCGAGACGGGCGCCGGCTCGATCGTGCTGCTGCCTCCCGGAGCGGACCTGTCCGCTCTATTTCACGAGGTCGAACTGTTCGAGTCCATGGTCTACATCTCCGGCACGACCTTCCACGTCCAGGCGGGCCAGGTCGTCACCCTGGGACGCGATTTCCAGATCAACGACCACGCCCTGATCGAGGGCACGCTCAAGCCTGACGGTGAGCTCTACTTCAACAAGGGCCTGTCCGTCGCAGCGGGCGGGGTGGTCGATCTCGGCGGGGAAGCGATCGTCCGCGTCGAGAACCAGATATCGGGCGTGGAGGGGGGCGTGGCGCGCCTCTTCAATCTGAACGTCGGCCACAATCTGCCGGGAACGTTTCAACAGGATGGCGGCGAGGTGGATGTCAGGAACGTGCTGAGGATCGGTCAGTGGCCCGGAGGAAACGGCGTCTATCAGTTCCTGGACGGCACGCTCCGCGCCAAGGAGGTCTTCGTCGGCGGACAGAATGGATTCGGCGGCGGTGAATTACACCAGTCCGGCGGCGTGGCCGAGTTTGAGCGCCTCACGCTCGGCCTTCAGAGCCACGGGCTGTACGAGCTCGGCCCGGGCGCCCAGGCGCGGACGGACCGTCTCACCGTCGGCGAACGTGGCCAGGGCGAGTTTCACCAGGGCGGCGGATCGATGACCGTGATGCAGAGCATGTTCGTCGGCCGATTCTCCGGCGGCAACGGAGTGTACACGCTCGAGGACGGTGTGCTCACGGCACTGGAGGGGACCGTCGGCGACGGCGCGATGGGCGAGGTGGAACAGTCCGGTGGCTCGTTCCACATCCTGGGCACGCTGCGACTGGCGGACAGCGGCACTACGGCCCAGGGAACCTACCGCATGGAGAGCGGCGAGCTCGTCGCGGATCGCATTTTTCTCGGCACCGACGGAACAGGCATCTTCGAGCACCGCGGTGGTACGGTCATGATCTACCGCGATCTCAACGTCGGCCAGCGAAATCGTGGCATCGGAGGCGGCCTCTACGACCTTTCGGACCAGGGGTTGCTCACCACCGACGCCACCGTCGTCGGCCAGGACAAGCTCGGCGAGTTCCGCCAGACCGGAGGCGCCCATGTCGTCAATCGACTCATCATCGGACAGTACGGCTCGTACGAGTTCAGCGGCGGGGTGCTCGAAGTCGAGTCCCAACTCACTATTCATGGCCTCATGGACCTGTCCGGCCAAACGGTGACCATCCCCCTTCAGGGTGTCATCGCATTACTCGCCCCCGGCGTATTCGCCAACGCCCAAGCCGCCACCATCACCCTCGATGAACACTCCCTGTTGATCCATCAGCCCGGCGACGATCCGACCGCCGGGTTCGGGACGGTTGTGAACGCAGGGCTTACCCATCAGGCGGGGACCACACTGGTCATTCCGCAGGACAGACACATCCGCGGGGCCGGTGAGATCAGCGATCCGGTCACCATTCACGGTTCGCTTGTCGCCGAAGGACCGCTGGCGCTGCTCGGACCCGCTCAGATCATGCCGCCAGGCACGCTCGATCTGGGACCGCACACGCTGGTGGTCGCAAACGAGGATTCGGGCATGAGCGGCGGTACGATGTTCGTGGGAACGCTGCACATTCCCGAAGGCCCGGCCTATCAGTTCATGCAGTCGGCGGGCAGCGCCGCCGTTGATAACCTTATCATCGAGCTGCACGGCGTCTACACCCTCTCTGGCGGCTCGTTGAGCGTCTCCCGCCACGTCCGCGCCGAAGGTTCGGTCGATTTCGCCGACGGCGATGCGGTACTCCATGCGAAAGGGCGGGCATTTATCGACCTTGCGGCGGGATCGGTGCTGGGCGCATCGAACGCCACGCTCCGCCTCGATGCGGAATCGCTGGTGAGTCTTCCAGAAGGCTTTGATCCGCCATCACAGATCGGGACCATTGAAGGGGAGGGGTTTGTCCACATCGCAGGCGACACGCTCGTGATTCCCGAAGGCAGAGCCCTTTTCCCATTCGGCCGCCTCATCGGCGCGGTGGATAACGCCGGTGTGCTGTCCCCCGGTGACGGGCCTGAGTTACTGGCGATCGCAGGGGCTTATGACCAGCATGAATCGGGCAGCCTGCTGATTGAAATCGACGGCCGACGCGAGCTCAGCCGCACCACCATCGCGATGGACCGGCTCACCGCCGACGAGATCACCCTTGCCGGAGAGCTGGATGTGCGTTTACTGAACGATTTCGTCCCGAAGATGGGTGAGATGTTTACCATCGTCACCTCGCCCCAGGTCGGCGGCCGCTTTGCGAACGCCCACCACAGGCTTGTCCTCGATGAGGGCTTGTTTGAGGTTGTTTACCTGGACGATCGCGTACAGCTTCAGAACTTTCACGCCTCGATGGCTCTGGGCGACCTCAACGGCGACGGCCTCCTCGATGCCTTCGACACCAGTGTGTTCGAGATGGCTTTGGCGGACGGCCAGGCCTACCTTGCCATGTACCCGGAGCTTGACCCCCATCTCCTGGGCGATTTTGACGATAACGGCGTTCTAGATGCCTTCGACGTCGCCAGCTTCGAAGCGGCACTCGCCGCGCTCCCTGCCCCCGAACCCGCGACGCTGGCGCTGCTGAGCATCGGCGGGCTGTTGATGGCAAGGCGGCGGAGCGGGGTGGGCTGGTGATCGGGCAATGAAATAGAGAATCTGCACGCGTGTAGTGGCCCAGCCAATTGTGCGCCTCTTCCTGTTCGCAAACTCTGGCGCCGAGTAACCTCTGGGCTGGCTGGTCTTTGAAATGTGAAGACGCGCACGTGTGGTGCGACCGATGGAGATCCTGAGCTTGCATAGTTCACCCCAGATGCGTGTGAGTCCCCAGGGGTTCTCCTCCGCCATGCGAATGATGATCGCGCGGATCTCCTCCCCGGTCCGCGGCCGCCCAGGTCTGCGGCCAGGAACCCTCTCGCTCGAGTTCTTCCTTCGTGCGGCCACCCACCGCGCGAACGTTCGGGGGTGGACGATGGAGATCAGCTCTTTGATCGCGGTTCCGACCAGCGTGCCAAACTTGAGCAGCCGGGCCCGCTCGGCGGGCGTGATCAGGATACGCCGAGACAGCTTGGCGCGAAGGATTTCATTCTGAGACTGGAGATACTGGTGCTGCTGGATCAGCTCGTCGCGCCAGGAGCGAGCCAGGATGAGCAGCAGAATGTTGCAGGCCGGTTAACAGCGCGCGAAGTCAAAAACTCGCGCGCCCTCGCGCGAAAGCGCTCGATATCCGTCTCGAATAGGGAGATCCGGCCACTACCCATATGCGCGAGCGCGTACGAATGGCCGGAACAAGATAGATAATCCAATTAAAACGCCGAGGCGGGCCGGCTCAGGAATCACCACTCTGACCGAGCCCGTGATCGCCTGACCCTGGTTGAGCGTAAGGGGAATAAGCTCCCCGTCATAAATCCGAGTGTCAGCGCCCAGTACCGAGGTCATCCTGAGATCGAACGTACCTGTGGTAATACCTGTGGCGTCAATCTGAATCGTCGCCAGAACACCCGACACGGGGATCGGGACTGTCCCGCTCTCGGTCACAACCCCCCAGAATGCCTGCCGCGGCGCGGAGCCCTGATCGATACTGCCGCCGAGGTTGTTGCCATCGAAAGGTGTGTCGCTGACAAGATCCACCCCGACGATCGTCGGCCCGGCCTCAGCATCGCCGATCTCGATGGCGAAATCCATTCCGGCGATATCAGGATCGTCCGGTTCCCGCTCGATGATGACTTGAATCGGTGTGACGGCATCGGGCGGAATCGTGTGGTTCCCGACGATGATGATGGCGGCTCCGGCGGCGTCGGTCAGCAGAAGAGTGACGATCATCGGAATCCATGTTGATCTGTGCATGTTCTTTCTCCTCTGCGGGATTCTATCATGTCACGTGAGCATCAGAACGGGGAAAAACCGGCGTTGTGCGTGAGGACTTGCTCCAGGGGACGGTCAACCGGCCAGCGCACGGATGCGCGTTGGCGCGGGGCGCCTCGTTCCCTCTTGGCGGCGGTCAGCGCGATCAAGTCGATCCGCACATCATCAAACCACGCACGGTCTCGGGTGCCCGGCCGCTCCAGTCGCGCTTGACCGGCCGGCGGCGACAGGGTGCGGGGGATCAGCCCGTCGGGCGGT
>JBGTFI010000680.1:0-7041 GCA_041747335.1 Phycisphaeraceae bacterium
CCGTGGACGACCGGGCGCTGGTGCATCCGGTGAAGGCGGGGGATTCGGTGGTGACGGTTCGCGCCGCGGGTCGGGAGGCGAAGCTGCGGGTGGCGGTCGCCGGTGAAGAGGCGCCGCGGCTGGGCTTCGTACGGGACATCATGCCGGTGATGAGCCAGGTCGGGTGCAACGCGGGGACGTGCCACGGGGCGCAGGACGGTAAGAACGGGTTCATCCTGTCGCTGCGCGGGTATGACGCGAAGCACGATTACCGCGCGCTGGTGTACGAGCTTCAAGGCAGGCGCGTCAACCGGGTGGAGCCTGAGAAGAGCCTGATGCTTCTGAAACCCACGGGCGGCGTTCCGCACGAGGGCGGGCGCGTTTTCAGTGAGAAGTCGCGTGCGTATCAGATGATGCTCGAGTGGATCAGCGACGGCGCGCCCTACGAGGCGGAGGAATCGCTGGCGAAGCCTTCGCGGATCGAGGTGCTCCCTGCAGAAGTGGAACTGGACCTGCCCGGACGAACGCAGCGGCTGATCGTTCGCGCGTATTACCCCGATGGAACGATGCGCGACGTCACGCGCGACGCGGTGCTCTCGAGCAACGACAACGAGGTGGCGCGGATCCAGGGCAATGAGATGACCGCCGTGCGCCGCGGCGAGGCGGCGATTCTTGTGCGATTCGAGGGGCATTACGGGGTTGCGGGCGTGTCGGTGATGGGGCAGCGCGAGGGGTTCGCCTGGCAGCCGATGCCGGAAAATAGCTTCATCGACCGCCTGATCAACGCCAAGCTTGAGAAGCGTGAGATTCTGCCCTCGGAGCTTGCCACGGATGCGGAGTTCGTCCGCCGACTTCATCTGGATCTCACGGGCGTTCCGCCGACGGTCGAGCAGGCGCGGGCGTTCATTGAGGACGCAACCCCCAGCCACGAGAAACGTGAGAAGCTGATCGATGCGCTCCTGGGCAGCCGGGACTATGTGGCGTACTGGTCCAACAAGTGGGCGGACCTTCTCCAATGCAACGCCGGGACGCTCGGGCAGGAGGGCGTGTGGGTGTTCCGGGAGTGGATCCGCTCGGCGATCGCTCGGAACATGCCGTATGACCAGTTCGTGCATGAGCTTATCAGCGCCCAGGGCAGCAGCCTGACGAACCCGCCGGTGGCGTACCTGCGCACGCTGGGCGACACCGACAAGATGACCGAGGACATCAGCCAGACCTTCCTGGGGGTGCGCTTCAACTGCAACAAGTGCCACAACCACCCTTTCGAGCGGTGGACGCAGGACCAGTACTACGAGTTCGCGGCGTTCTTCTCGCGCGTGCGGTACAAGAACGGGCAGCGGCCGGACGAGGTTGTGGCGTACACCAGCTTCGACGGAGGGGAAGTGGTGCATCCGCGCACGAACATGGAGATGACGCCGCGCGTGCCCTTCGGGAGCGTGGAGGATTCGCAGCAGGTGCGCGAGCGACACGAGCGCTTCGCGGTGTGGCTGACCAGCGCGGACAACCCGCTGTTCGCCCGGTCGTACGCCAACCGGGTGTGGAGCTACTTCTTCGGGCGGGGGATCATCGACCCGGTTGATGACATCCGCGCTTCCAACCCGCCGAGCAACCCCGAACTTCTCGATGCGCTGACCGAGGACTTCATCGCCAGCGGGTTCGATGCCCAGCACCTGGTGCGGCGGATCGTCCGCTCACGGGCGTATCAGCTTTCGGTGGCGGCCAACCGGTGGAATGAGGACGACACGATCAACTTCTCGCGGTTCACGCCCAGGCGGCTCTCGGCCGAGCAGATCAAGGACGCCGTGGCGCTGGCGACGGGATCGCGGCTGCGCGTGCCGGGGCTTCCGGCGGGGATGCGCACGGTCTACGCTCCCGACGGGCAGGTGGGGGATGACGCGTTTCTGAGCCTGTTCGGCAGGCCCAAGCGCGAGAGCGCCTGCGAGTGCGAGCGCACGAGCAACCTGAGCCTGGCGCACGCGCTCAACCTCATCAACGGGCCGGTCATCAGCGACGCGGTGATCGATCCGGACAACGCCATCGCGAAGCTCGTCGCCCGTGAGCCGGACAACGCGAAGGTGATCGAGGAGCTTTATTACATGGTGCTCAGTCGCCCGCCGACGGCGCAGGAAGTGGCTGCGATCGATCTGGGAAGCGGTGAAGACCGACTGCCGATCGCGCAGGATCTGGCGTGGGCGCTGCTCAACAGCCCGGCGTTTTTGTTCAACCGGTAGAAAACCGTCCGGCACAGCCGGACCTACCTTCAGCCCGTAGGTCAGGCCTTGGCCTGGCAAGTTGCTCGTCCGAATGCAAGAACCGTCCGGCACAGCCGGACCTACACCTCAGGAGCCAGATGATGCTCTCCATCCCCGGTAAGCCAGGAGCGGACTGTGACGGGATGTCGCGGCGCGAGCTGATTCGCGTCGGCGGCGCGGGCGTGATGGGGCTGAGCCTCAGTCAGTTCCTGGCGCTCAAGGCAAGCGCCAACGTCACCACACCGGCGGGCGTCGCGGCGTCCGGCAGCTTCGGCAAAGCGAAGAACGTCATCTTCGTCTTCCTCCAGGGCGGGCCAAGCCACCTGGACATCTGGGATCCCAAGCCCGAAGCGCCCGAGAACATCCGCGGCGAGTTCGCGACGATCAAGACGGCCATCCCCGGCGTCCACCTCACCGAGGTGATGCCCAACCTCGCCAAGGTGCTCGACCGTACGACGCTCATCCGCTCGGTCAGCTACACACCGGTGGGGCTGTTCAACCACACGGCCGCGATCTACCAGATGATGACCGGGTACACGCCCGACCGGGTGTCGCCGTCGGGACAGCTCGAGCCGCCCAACCGCAGCGACTTTCCCTGCATCGCCACGCAGATCGGGCGGCTCAGGCCCGTCGATGGGCCGATGCTCCCCGTCGTGCAGATGCCCCGGCCGCTTCAGGAATCCAACGTCATCGGCAAGGGCGGCACGGCCGGGTTTCTGGGCGCGGCCTACGACCCCTACTTCCTGTTCCAGGACCCCAATCAGCCGCTCAATCTCGATGACCTTTCGCTGCGCAAGGAAGTGAGCAAGATGCGCATGACCCGCCGGGCTTCGATGCTCGAGAAGGTCAACGCGGCGATGCCCGAGATCGACAAGGCCGTCGAGGAGTACGCGCTGGATGAGTATTACCAGCAGGCGCTGGGGCTGGTGGTGTCGGGCAAGGCGCGCGAGGCGTTCGACCTCACGAAGGAATCCGACGAGATGCGCGACCGTTACGGGCGGCACACGTTCGGCCAGTCGCTGCTGCTGGCGCGGAGGCTGATCGAAGCGGGCACGCGCTTCGTGCAGGTCAACTGGCCGGCCGTCGCCAACGGCAACCCGCAGATCGACGCGTTCGACACGCACGCGGCCAACTTCGGGCCGCTCAAGAACCTGCACTGCCCCAAGCTCGACAGCGGCCTGCCCGCGCTCATCGCGGACCTCGACGCCTCCGGGCTGCTCGATGAGACGATCGTGGTGGCGATCGGGGAGTTCGGGCGAAGCCCGAAGATGGGCGTCTCGACCAGCGGCAACAGCAACGCCCCCAACGGCAGGGACCACTGGCCTTACTGCTACACGGGCCTCATCGCCGGCGGGCCGATCCAGCGCGGCGCGGTCTACGGCAAGAGCGACGCCACCGGGTCAAGCCCGGCCGAGAACCCCGTCCACCCGACGGAAATCCTGGCGACCGTCTACCACGCCATCGGGATCAACCCGCACACGATCGTCCACAACCACCTCAACCAGCCGCGCGAGCTGGTGCAGGCCGAGCCGGTGACGGGATTGTTCGGGTGATCGCCATGCGGGGGGAAAGTATGACAGAGTATCTGGACTTCCATCAGCGCGAAGTGAGCGGAATCGGTATGCAAAGATCGAGAAAGTACGCGGGATGTCGTGTTCCCCGCATGGTGTGTGTCCTCATCGCGGCGGCGGCCTGCTTGGGAGCTGTAAGCGTCGTCCGCGCCCAGCCCCTGCCCACGCTCACCGCCATCGAGCCCCCCGTCGTTCAGCGCGGCACGATCGCCACGGTGCTGCTGCGCGGGGAGCGACTCGATGAGGTCCAATCCCTCGCGCCCGCGGACATGCAGGGCGTCGCCGTCGAGCTCCTTCAGCTCGTCAAACGCTTAGGCCAGGACAGCGCGCCCAACATCGAGCTGCGCGTGACCGTTCCCGCCGAGGCTCCGCTGGGAGATCGCGAGCTCCGCGTGGTGACGCCGAACGGCGTCTCCAACGCGATCAAGCTGCACGTGAGCGCTTTCCCGCCCGTGATGAAGGACCAGCCGGGGGATGATCTTTCGTATGCGCAGGAGGTCGAGCTTCCGGCTGTGCTCGTGGGGGCGATGGATCAGCCTGGCGACATCGACCTGTACCGTTTCAGCGCCAAAGCAGGCCAGCAGCTTGTCTTTCACGTCCACGCCGAGCGCATCGGGTCGGTGATGGATTCGGTGATCGCCGTCTACAACGAGCAGGGGCGCGAGGTGGCGGGCAACAACGACCACCACGGCCGGGATTCGCTGGCGCGCTTCGAGGTCGAATCGGACGGCAAGTACACGCTCGAAATCCGCGACCTCAAGTATCGCGGCGGCGAGGGATACCACTACCGCGTCGAGGCCGGCGCGATCCCGTACGTCGAATCGGTCTTTCCGCTTGGGGCGCGGCGGGGCCGGATCGTGGAGCTTCAGCCCGTCGGGTTCAACCTTCCCCCCGCCAGATCGATCGAGGTGGACCTGTGCGATGCCGACTTCGGCGCGACGGTCATGCCCGCGCCGGTCCAGGGCGGGCCGACCTGGTGGGTGAAGTTCGATGTCGGTTCGCTGCGCGACATGATCGAGCGCGAATCCAATGATACGCAGGAGACCGCTGAGCGGGTGGATATTCCCGTGGCGATCAATGGGCGCATCGACCGCCCGCGCGATGTGGATCACTTTCGCTTCGTGGTGAAGGAGAAGGGCGCCTACCGCATCGAGGCGGCAGCGCGGCGGCTGGGCTCGCCGATGGATCCGATGCTCGAGCTGTACGCCTCTGACGGCGCGCTCATTGAGCGAAACGACGACACGATGGGCGCCGATGCGCGGATCATCCGGGAGCTTGAAGCGGGGGAGTATGTGGTGGCGATCAGCGACCTGGTCCACGCCGGGGGTGAGCGTTACGCCTATCGCCTGGAGATCGAGCCTTACGCCGGGGAGCGTCACGATTTCGCCGTGCGCTTCCTGCCCGATGCGCCGCGCGTCCATCGCGGCGGACACGTGAAGATGTGGTGCGAGATCGCCCGGGCGGGCGGATATCCTGGTGAGGTGACGCTGGAGCTGATCGACCTGCCCGAAGGTGTTCGTTGTGAACCGGTCACCGTCCGGCCGGAGACCAGCGGCGTGTTCACGATCGCCGCGTCGGCGGATGCGGCGCTCGGCACGTCGTCGTTTCGAGTTCGCGCGCGGGGCATGGTGCGGGGCGAGATGGTCGAGCGCATCGCGCAGGCGGAGTTCGCCGGCCGCCCGGTGCACGATGCTTACCTGACGGTGCTCGATGCCCTGCCGTTCGAGGTCGCTCCTCTGGACGCCGCCGATCCGGCCATTCTCGATCGTTACGGCCGGGAGATGCGGGCGCTGCGTCAGACGCTTGCGACTCACACCGAAGAGCTGGCCGAATCGCAGCGTGCCTGGGAGGCGTCACTGAGCGGCAATCCGCCGTGGGTCGTGGCTGAGCCGCTGGCGTTCTCGGCCATGAGCGAGGCGACGCTCACGGGCCTGGCGGACGGTTCGATCCTCGCCTCCGGGCCGACGCCCAACAAGGATGAATACCGCCTGGTCGCCCGCTCGCCCCTGACGGGCATCACCGCGATCAAGGTTGAACTGATCGCCGATGAGTCGCTCCCCGGCGGCGGCCCCGGGCGGGCGCGCACCGGAAACTTCGTGCTTTCGCACATCGCCGTGCGCGAGGGCGGGGCGACGCGGCAGCTTCAATCGGTTGAGTTGCTCAACCCCACCGCCAGCTTCGAGCAGGATGGTTACCCGGTCGTCAACGCACTGGATCAGCGGCCGATGCAGGGCTGGGCGATCAACCCGCGCACGGGAAGCGACCATTACGCAATCTTCCGCACGGGCAGGACGCTTGGCGATTCCGCGGACGGGCAGACGATTCTGGACACCACCATCACGCAGGAATACGGCGACAACCACGTGATCGGCCGCTTCCGCGTGGCGGTCACGAACGCGAAGGATCCCAAGCCGGGCGTGACGCTCCCGGCGGACATCGCACGAATCCTGGCGAAGTCACCGGAGGGGCGCGACCAAGCGGAGGCCGATCGCCTGGCTGGGTTCTATCGTTCGATCGCGCCATCGCTGGAACCGGCGCGGCAGCGTCTGGCGATGCTGGAGAAGGTGATCGGCCCAGCGCTGGAGCTGCGCGAGCTGGAAGCGAAACTCGTGGCGCAAACCCCCGAGCTTGAGGCCGAAATGATCGCCTGGACCGACAAGCTCGCCGCGGCGACCGCCCAAGGCGGCGCGGAGCTGGACATGTCGCCCTGGCACGTCGTCGGGCCGTTCAAGGAAGCCAACGCGGACCTGGCGTATGTCAATCCCTTCCCGCCGGAGGCCGGAGTCGATCTGAGCGCTTCCTACGCTGAGGGCAGGCTCAAATGGACCTCCAGACACGACTGGATCGACGGCGAGGTCCACAACGTCTTTGTCGAAACCAACGCGGCGCATTACCTCTATAGAACGATCGATACGACGTTCGAGCGCCCGGTGACGCTCTCTTTCGGCAGCGACGATGCGATCAAGGTCTGGGTGAACGGGGATCTGGTGGTGGACAAGAACTCCCGCCGCGCCGCCGCCCCCGATCAGGAGCGCGTGACGGTGACGCTGCGCTCCGGGCGCAACACGATCCTGATGAAGATCATCAACGAGATCGCTCAGTCCGGTTTCTACTTCAAGGCCCTCGACACCCTGCCGCCCCCGGAGGTGCTCGCGATTGTCGCGCTTGCGGCGGATCAGCGGACGGGCGAGCAGCGCGCGGCGCTCGAAGGGTATTACCGCGACATCGCGCCGTCGCTG
>JBGTFI010000681.1:0-5403 GCA_041747335.1 Phycisphaeraceae bacterium
TCTCCGGTGGCGGCCATTCGGGCGGCCACGGCGTCGACGCCGCCGGCCACGCCGGTTCCCAGTTGATGGATGTAGCCAGAGATGATCCTGGCGTAGCCGAACAGCGCGCTCCAGGGGGAATAGCCCATCAGGAAGCTGAGCAGCCAGTGATCCAGGCGGATGTGGAAGTTGTCGGAGATCGCCACCATGACGTTCCACCCGCCCACGGTGACGATGCTGTGGATGCCGCCGCGTGTGATCCGCCGCGGATGGGGGACGAGGCGGGGGTCGCCGGCCATGAGGTGGGCGGCGGCGGCGAGGTAGAGGAGGATCGACAGTCCGGCGGTGGACCAGGCGTAGATGAGCAGCTTCGTCTCGATCGAGGCGTCGACGAAATAGAGCGGAACGGCTGCCAGCACGAGGACCACGCGCTCCATGAGCAGCAGCCAGTTGGCCAGGACCATGCGTTCAGTGGCCAGGTACATATTGTGGGTAGGCGCGAGGACGATGGTGACGATGGTCTGCACGGCCTTGGCGACGGCGAACCAGCGTGCGGTTTCGAGCATGGAGCCTTCGATGCCCGCGGCGGGGAGCAGCAGGATGACCACGCCGAACATGGCGGTGGCGGCGAGGGCGGCGGCGGCGGAGACGATGAAGGCGGAGTTGTAGATCTCGAGGAATCGGGGCTCGTTTCCGGCGTGGTAGGCGGCCCCGAGTTCGCGGACCATGCTGGCGCGGACGATCTCCTGGAACATGGTGGCGAAACCGACGCCCGCGCCCATGAGGGCGACGAGGGCCCAGCCGTCCTCGCCGACGTGGCGGAGGATGATCCGCACGAGTACCAGCCCCAGGACGAGCTGCAGCCCCAGGCGGGTGAAGTTGCTGACGATTCGGATAAAGCCTTTTTTGACTTCGGACAAGGGGGGACTCCAACGGGCTGATCACCTTAGCAAGGGGTGGGTTGATCCGCACGATGGGAGGGAGCGATGGGGGTGCGCGGGTGCGCGGTTATGCGGGCAGCGGGTGGTAGCCTGGTGGGACCGCGTGAGGCCAGCGGTACCACGCCTGCCGCTCGACGTACCTGCCTATGGTGTCGAAGAGCGCGACGCTGAAGCCCCACATCATGCAGTTGAGCGTGCTGCCCATGATCGTTCCGGATTCGATCACGCCGTGGGCGAACACGGAGGCGCAGACGGCCAAAGCGAGGTAGATGGTCTTGTCGGGCAACCCCGCGCGCAACACGGTCAGGTAGAGGCTCGTCCCTCGGACCATGAGAATCAGGACGGCCGCGGCGAAGATGGAGAACCCGATGAAGCCGGTCTCCGCGATGATGTTGAGGTACATGCAGTGGAGGTTCTGCGTGCTGGCCTCGCCGGTGTCGCCGCCGATCGCGCCATAGACCCATCCGTGGCCGAGGACCGGCTTCTGGATGATGTATTCCCGCGCGTAGGTCCAGGGTTCTTCGCGGGTTTCGAAGCTTACGTTGGTGAAGCGTTCGGTGTTGTCCGCCACGTCCACGAACTGCCATGCGCCGTAACCCACCGCCGCGGCGATGATTGAAACGAGCGTGAAGTAGAGCGGGCTGCGAAACAGCGGCAGCGCCAGGAAGAAGCCGCCGATCGCCGCCTGACCGGCCGCTCCGCGGCTGCCGGTGTAGAGGATGATGATCGCCAGGGCGCCCGCGCCGAGGTAGCCCAGCAGTCGGATCGCCTTGATCGGATCGTGGAGGGCGAAGTAGACGCAGAAGATGAAGAGGGGCGCGCTGGTCTGCCCGATGCGGTTAGGGTTCATGCCCATGACCATGAGCCTGCCCAGGTGGGAGATGGTCCAGGGATTGAGGGCCATGGCGACGAGGATGAACAGCACCCACGCTGCCGCGGGGAGCAGCAGCAGGCGCAGGGACTGGCGAAGCTCGGTCTCGTCGCGGCAACTCGAGGCCAGGGCCATCCCGCCGATGAGCGTCACCAGCATCATCCCCTTGTAGAGCAGGGCCTGGAGGATCGTCCCCGGCCCGCCGGCCCAGAACGCCCCGAACGTGTAGAACCCCAGGGGGATCAGCAGCACCCAGCCCATCTGCCCGATGCGCAGGCGTCTGCCCAGCACCGCTACCAGCAGCAGCAGTACGGTCAGGTAGAGCCTGACCCATTTGAGTGCCCCCACGGCCGGGAGATCGACGGCCGCGGTCAGCGGGGAGATGAACATGAACGCCCCGGCGATGAGGAACAGGGGGTTGAAGCGGAATCCGAGAATAAACAGCGCGATGTGGCTGAGAACCGCCCCGAAGGCGGCCAGGACGATCACGTTGAGTCCGACATCGCTCATGCGGAGTGCTTCGGCAGGATTCCGGGGGGGCCGGGGGAACCGGCCACGGAACCGGAAGGTTACGATTGTATCGGCGATCGGGTTCGAGGATTGCAGCGTGGGTTGGCCGTCGCAAGTCCTCATCATTGACGCCCATGATCGCCGCCCCTAACCTCCCCCCGGCCGGGGGTCGATGACGTTTCCGCTCGCCGATATCTCATGACTTCCATCCCACCCCAAAGCCCCAAGCAGCGGTTCGAGGCCGCGGCCTTTCCGGAGGCCCGTTTCGGCGGGTTCACGCGGCATGACGGGACGATCGCCTTCTACACGCGGTTGTCCGCGATCGTGGAGCCAGGGCACGTCCTACTGGACCTTGGGTGCGGACGCGGGCGGCATCAGGAAGACAAGGTCCCTTATCGACGCGATATCCGTGATTTCCGCCATCGGGCGGCCAAAGTGATCGGCCTGGATGTCGATGAGGCGGGGTTCTCCAATCCGTTTCTTCACGAGTTCCGGCTGCTGACCGATCCGGGGCATTGGCCGGTGGAGGATGGATCGGTCGATGTCATCGCGTGCGACTATGTTCTGGAGCACATTGACAATCCAAAGCGGTTTTTCGCGGAGGTCGCCCGCGTGCTGCGGCCGGGCGGGTATTTCTGTGCCCGCACGCCGAATCTTTACAGCTACTTCGCCGTGATCGCCCAGCTGGTGCCCAACCGCTTCCACGGGAAGGTCACGCGTTTCGCGCAGGGCGGACGAAAGGACATTGACGTCTTTCCCACCCGCTACCGCTGCAACACGAAGCGTTCGCTTCGCCGGCTGCTGGGGGAGGTGGGTTTTGAGGTCGCGGTTTACGGCCACGAATCGCCGCCGGGGTATCTGTTTTTTTCATGGTGGGTCTATCGGTTGGGCATCGTGCTGCACAACCTGACGCCCGAACCGCTGCGTTCGACGTTGTTCATCTTTGCGAGGAAGCGAGATGCCGCGCCGCCGAGCGCGCCGCCGGGCGATGACGCGGCCTGAGGCGCTCGAGCGGTGTTTCGATCTTCACGGGTGACGGGCACGGAGGTTGATATCCGGCGCGCGGAGCCTATTGTTCCTAGGGTTCTCCTTTCGTCGGGTATGGTTGGGTCATCTCGCAAAGTCCGGAGGCGCGGATGAACAAGCTTGCACAACCGGCATCCTCGGCCACGTGCCTCCCACAGGAGCTGCGCAAGGCGATCGTGATCGTCGGTTCGCCGAGGTCGGGCACGACGATGCTCGGCCGCACGCTCGCGCACCACTCTCAGGTGGCACTTCTCGGCGAGCCCCGCATGACCTGGCGGTATGGCAATGATCGGAAGAGCGATCGCCTGACCGCGGCGGACGCGCGTCCGGAGGTTGTGAATTACATTCGCGGCAGGTTCGCCGAGCACGTCCGGGCGCATGGGAAACCCCGTCTGCTCGAGAAGTCGCCCCAGAACGCGATCCGACTGGACTTTGTCGAGCGCGTGCTGCCGGGTTGCAAGATCATTCACACGATCCGTCACGGTGTGCAGTCGGCGCTCGCCATTCAGAGTTTCTGGAAAAATAAGAGCACGGGGGTGACCACCATCCCTCGAGACAAGGTCGGGCGCCGGCTCCGGGAGGTTGGCCTGCGCAGGCTTCCCTATTACGGTCGGGAGGTCGCGCGACGTCTTCTTGGCTCAGCGTTTCCCGGCTGGGTCGCGCCCAATATCTGGGGGACGCGCATACCGGGCATCGACGAGCTGGTGAAGGATCTGGACCTGATCGAGGTGTGCGCCCTGCAGTGGCGGATGTCGGTCGAAGCGGCGAGGCATCACGGCCAAGGCCTTCCGCCGGATCGATACATGGAGTATCGCCTCGAGGACATCAGTCCCGAACTGATCGAACGCGTCCTGGCCTTCTGCGAACTGGAACCCGAGCAGGCGGTGATGGATTACCTGCGCGCGCACTACGATCCCGCCCGGCAGAATCGACGCATCGACGAAGCCGACCCGCGCGACGTGGAGCGAATCCGCCAATGGATCGAACCGACCCTTCACTGGCTCGGATACGAATAACCGCTCCCGCCAGGCCCTCAACGGCTCTTGCGGAAACCCGCGATCCGGGGATGATGTCCCCCCGTGGACCGCGAAAAGCTCTACCTTCGCCTGCCTGTTTTCCTTCAGAACCTCGCCATGAGCGCCGAGGGGGCGCGCATCAACCGTAAGCGATACGACGATCGCTTCCGCGCGATCCTTCATGAGTATCAGGAGCGCACCGACTGGCCGCGCGAGAAGACGCTTGCCTTCCGCGACGGGCGGCTGGCGGGCTTCATCGAGCACGCGGCGAAGAGCGTGCCCTACTACCGGGAGCTTTTCGCCCGCGAGAAGATCGATCCCCGTTCGATCCGGTCCCTCGACGACCTGCGCGCCCTGCCGGTGCTGCCCAAGGAAGTGGTGCGGGAGAACCCGGCGCGGTTTGTCAGTGAGGCGACCGCCCCCGACCAGACCATGACCTGCCACACCAGCGGCTCGACCGGGAGCGGGCTGGTTTTTCCGGCCACGCACGATGCCCACCGCGAGCAGTGGGCGCTGTGGTGGCGGTACCGGATGTGGCACGGGATCACGCTCGACACCTGGTGCCTTTACTTCGCGGGAAGGTCGATCGCGCCGCTTTCGCAGCGGCAACCGCCCTTCTGGCGCACCAATCGCCCGGGGCGGCAGGTGATGTTCAGCGCCTACCACCTGAGCGACGCGACGGCCGAGGCCTACCTCGACCACATGCAGCGCACGAGGGCGCCGTGGATTCATGGATACCCCTCGATGGTGTCGCTGATCGCGCAGTACGCCCTGCAGCGCGGGCGGACGATCCCGATGAAGTGGGTGACGCTGGGCGCCGAGACGCTGCTGCCGCACCAGCAGGCGGCCATCGAGCGGGCGTTCGGGGTCAAACCGATCCAGAACTACGGGCAGGCGGAGGGGGCGGCCAACTTTTCGGAGCACCCCGACGGGGTGCTGCGCGTGGATGAGGATTTTTCAGCCGTGGAGTTCGAACCGCTGGGCGACGGCCAGCATCGGATTCTGGGGACGAACTTCACGAATCCCGCCTTCTGCCTGATCCGCTATGAGGTGGGCGACA
>JBGTFI010000682.1:0-1642 GCA_041747335.1 Phycisphaeraceae bacterium
CAGCGCCTCGCTGACGACGCGCGACGGGGGCGCGCCGGGCACGGGTGCGGTTTCGCGTGATGAGGCCCTCCGTCAGGCGCTTCGGGCGCAGACGGGTGTGTTCGGGCCTGAAGGACTGGGCAAGGATCGTCGGGTGGTCTGGCTGGGGTTTGATGAGGGGGTGTATGACCTTTCGGCCCCCGCCCCCGGCACCGGAATGGGTGGAGCCATCGAATGGTCGCCGCCGACGGGGCACACCACCGCGATCCGCACCGCCATCAACCAGGCGCTTCGACGGGCGGCCGGTCAACCGGTCAGCGGGGTCGTGCTGTTCACCGACGGCAGAAGTCCCCAGCCGACGGGCGGGGACTGGGCGCGGGTGCTCAGCCAGCAGGCGGTGGGTGTGTATCCGGTTCCGCTGGGGTCTTCGACGCCGCCGCTGGACCTGGCGATCGGGACGGTGGAAGCTCCGTCGCGGGCGTTTGTGAATGATTTCGTGCCCGTGGCGGTGTGGCTGGAGAAGTACCCGGCGACGCAGGGCGAAGAGGGCGATGGGCTGGATGCGTCGCGCGTGCGCGTGAGGCTGGTGGACGCGGCGACGGGGCAGGTGCTGGACGAGCAGCGTCCCGAATCATCCGCGATGAATGAGCCGGTCCGGCTTAGCGTGGAGTCCAAGACCGTCGGCCCGGCAAACTGGCGCGTGGAAGTGGCGTACGAGCCTGCGCCTGGAAGTCCCGGCGAGGTGAACCTGGAGAACAACACGGCGGAGGTTTCGGTGGAGCTGGTGGATCGCCCGATCCGTGTGCTGTACGTCGAGGGCTATCCGCGATGGGAGTATCGGTATCTCAAGAACCTGCTGATCCGGGAAAGGAGCATCACCAGCAGCATCATGCTCAGGAGCGCGGATCGGCAGTTCATTCAGGAAGGGGATGAGCCGCTGGCGCGGTTGCCGCGGACGGCGGAGGAGTTTGAGCCGTTCGATGTGGTGATCATCGGGGATGTGCCGCGCAACTACTGGAGCCCGCAGCAACTGGCGGTGATCCGGGACCACGTGGCGTATCGCGGGGGGGGCGTGCTGTGGATCGGGGGGGATTACTTCACGCCGCGCACCTATGAAGGTCCGCCGATGGCGGAGCTGCTCCCGATGCGGTTGCCGGGCGATGTGGTCCGGGCGGATGCGACGCTCGGTTACCTCGACCTTCGGCCGACGGCGCTGGCGCGTGCGCTGCACGTGCTGCGTCTGACGGTTCCGACGGGCGAGATTCTGACGCGGGGGGATGAGGGGTTTGATCCGTACTGGCCGGTAAGTCTTCCTGCGCTGCGTTGGGCGCAGGATCTTGGGGCGCTCAAGCCCAGCGCGGAGGTGCTGGCGGTGGGCAGGCGGGAGGTCAGCGAAGCCGAACCGCTCGTAGCGCGGCTGCGTTTCGGGGCCGGTCAGTCGATTTATGTGGCCACGGACGACACGTGGCGCTGGCGTCACGGCCGGGGGGAGGCGTACTTCGAGCGGTTCTGGATTCAGATGATCCGGATGCTGGCGCGGGACCGTCTGGCGACGGACCAGCAGGGGGCGACGCTTCGCGTCTCGCACCGTCGGGTGGAGCGCGACCAGGCGGTGGTGGTGGAGCTTCGTCTGGCCGATGCGCTGCGCGAGAGCGAACTGCGC
>JBGTFI010000683.1:0-26730 GCA_041747335.1 Phycisphaeraceae bacterium
CCGGGCTTCCGCGCCGGCGGAGTGCATCCCGCGGAGGTGGTCAGCCGCGGCGTGTTCGAGCTTCGCGGCGAGCTGTTCGATCGCCGCCTCTCGCTGGGTGACGATCGCCGCGTGGGACTCCACATGCTCGATCAGCTCCTCCACGCGCTGTGTCGCGCGGGAGATACGTTCGTCCGCCGCGGTGTCGAGGGCACGTTCGAGCGCACGGACGCGGTCCTCGACCGGGAGACATTTCGCCAGGCGCTCGTCGAGTTCGTCGGAGGCCTCGCGCATCCGGTGCTCCATGGCCGCGAGTGCCTCGAAGCGCTCGGTCAGCACGGCCTCGGCCGCCTTGACTTCCGCGAGGCGGCGGGCGAACCACTCTTCCACCGATCGCACGCGCACCTTCATGTGCGCGAGGACGGACCGGTTGGCGATCTGTGAGATGTCGAGCGAGGCATCGTCGAGCGCCCTGGGCGGGGGAGCGGATTCGAACTTCGCCGGTGAGGCGTCGTGACGATCGAGGTCGTCGGGATCAAGCGGCGCATCGACACGGATCGGGCGGGGAAGGTCCGCCGCCGAACACTGTCGGGTCGGGGATGGATCGTGTGGCAGGTTCATGGCGGACTCATCGACTCACCCGCGCGAGCGCGGGAGGCGTTTCCGGAAGGGCGATGGAGTCCGCCATCGGCCAGATCGGGGGGCGAATGAAGCGATTGTGACGTTTGTGCCGGCCGGCGGGGTTATCGGAAGGCGTGTGACAAAGAAAAGACCACCCCCGGATCGCAAAAGCGACCCAGGGGTGGCCCAGTCCACTGTCAGGTTGCGGAAAGCTCAGTTCCCGCGGCCCGCAGTTACTGACGGTTGCGAATGGCGCGCACGAGCTGCGCCTTGTTCATCCGGCTTCGGCCGTCGATGCCCAGCTCCGAGGCGCGGTTGCGCAGTTCGGCGACGGTGCGATCCTCCAGCGACGCCCGCGGGTTGCCCGTGCCCTGGGTGGTCCGCTGGGGCGTGCGGCCTTCCTGGCGGCGGCGCTTGTTGACGGTCCGCGCGGCGATCTCCTTGGCGCGTGCCTCCGAACCGCCGCGATCGAGCTGGCTTTCCTTGATCCTCTCGTACTGACGCTCATCCTTGCCGGTCCATTTCGCGGGCATGGCTGGTCCTTTCGTTGGAGTCCGCCGCAGATCCGGGCGCACGTCAAACGGCCTGCGCGTTGACCGAAGTTTCGGCGATCTCGGTGAGCTTCTTGTCCGCGGCGCCCTCTTCATCGAGGGTCTGCTGGAGGAGGTTGGCCGCCTGCTCAAGCCCGAGGCGGCGGGCAAAAGCCCGCGCCGAGCCATAGCCGGAGATCTCGTAGTGCTCGACGCGCTGGGCCGCGGCGATCAGCGCCGCGTCGCGCACGGCGTCATCGCCCTGGGCGTCGATCGCGCCCTTGCCTTCCTTGAGCAGGCCCTTCATGGCGTCGCAGGTCTCGCGCTCGGGCTCGACGCCGAGCATCCCGAACACCTTCTCGAGCCGGCGGACGTGCTCCTTCGTCTCGCTCAGGTGCATGTTGAAGGCCGAGCGCAGCGCGGGGCTGCTCGCGGCCTCGGCCATCTCGCTCAGCGCATCGCACAGGCGCTGCTCGGCATCGTAGAGGTCGCGGATCTGCTCAAGGAACAGGTCGCTGAGGCTGTCGTAGCTGGTTGCTGAGAAAAGTCCCATGGGGGTGCTCCTTTCGAAACGGGTTTCTTCGACTGGCATTGTCGAAGGCCAGCGTAACCCGTTCGGACAGGCGCCCCCATCGGCGGAAGTCTGGTTCCCCGGCGGACAGATTGCACAAGCCCGGCGTAGGGACATCGCCCACGTGGTGTGATGGAAAACCCGACGACGAAATGAGTCCCGGCGGGCGAGACGCCCGCCCCACTGGTGGGCGCAGACGGGCTGCCCGACTTACCCCTTGTTCCAGAACCTCCCCCCATACACCGCCGTCTCGCCCAGCTCTTCCGCGATGCGGATGAGCTGGTTGTACTTGGCGTTGCGGTCGCTTCGGCAGGGGGCGCCGGTCTTGATCTGCCCGCAGTTGGTCGCCACGGCGATGTCGGCGATGGTGGCGTCCTCGGTCTCGCCCGAGCGGTGCGATAGCACGGCGCTGTAGGCGTTGCGCATGGCGAGGTTCACCGCGTCGAAGGTCTCGCTGAGCGTCCCGATCTGGTTGACCTTGACGAGGATCGCGTTGCCGCAGCCGCGGTCGATGCCCTTCTTGAGGAACTTCGGGTTCGTCACGAACAGGTCATCGCCCACGAGCTGGACCTTGTCCCCCAGACGCTCGGTGAGCTTCTGCCACCCGTCCCAGTCGTTCTCGGCCAGCCCGTCCTCGATCGAGCGGATGGGATAGCGATCGCACCAGTCGGCCCAGAGGTCGATCATCTCCTCACTGGAGACGATCCGCTCCGGCTCGGAAGAAAAGAAACAGTACCCCTGCTTGCCCTTCTCCTTGGCTTCGTTCCACAGTTCGCTGGTGGCAGGGTCGAGCGCGACGAAGATCTGCTCACCCCAGCGGTAACCGGCTTTCTCCACCGCCTGCTCGATGAGCTTGAGCGCCTGTTCGTTGTCCTTGAGGTCCGGGGCGAAGCCGCCTTCATCGCCGACGGCGGTGGAGAGCTTGTTCTTTTTGAGAACCGCCTTGAGATGGTGGTAGATCTCGACACCCGCGCGCATCGCCTCCTCGAAGGTGTCGAAGCCCCAGGGCTGGATCATGAACTCCTGAAAATCGACGGTGTTGTCCGCGTGCTTGCCGCCGTTGAGGATGTTGAGCATCGGAACGGGCAGAACCTTCGCGCCCGTTCCGCCGAGGTAGCGATAGAGCGGCAGGCCGAAGCTCTGGGCCGCGGCCCGGGCCACGGCCATGGAGACGCCCAAGATCGCGTTGGCGCCGAACTCGCCCTTGTTGGCCGACCCGTCTCGATCGACCATGAGCATGTCGATGTATTCCTGGTCGGCGGCGTCCAGACCGATCAGCTCCGGGCCGATTTCGTCGTTCACGTTCGCGACGGCTTTGTAGACGCTCTTACCCAGGTAGACGGCCTTGTCCCCGTCGCGCAGCTCGACGGCCTCGTGTTCGCCCGTGGACGCTCCCGAGGGGACGATCGCGCGTCCCAAGGCCCCGTCGTCCAGGCCTACCTCGACCTCGACGGTCGGATTCCCGCGGCTGTCGAGCACCTGGCGGGCCTGGACGGATTCAATCTGCAGAGTCATGTCTGAACCCCTGACGTAAGAACAGTTATTTCAGTTGGTTATGGGAATAAGGGCCCGCGCGCGAGCCGCGCAAGGCTGGTGCCAGCCCTCCCCGTGAAGTGATGGCGCGTCAGAATGACCGGCGGACGTTGACGCTTCGGCCGACCCGCCGCTTGGCGTTGATGACCCGTCTTCCGTTCTTGGTCCGCATCCGGGCACGAAAACCGTGCTTTCGTGCTCGTTTCACGAGGCTGCGCCGCTTGGGATAATGCGTGGACATCGCTGTTGGCTCCTGAGACCGGCCGGCCGGCAGTCGCCGTGACCGGGAAAGCCCGGTAGTTTACCGTCCAGAGGGATGGATGTCGAACGCGGATGTGTTTGTCGCAGGGCAGGGGAGTTGCTAAGGTAGGAAAGCGTCTTGAATCGACCCTCCTGCCCACCCAGGCGACAGCATGAAAACGCGGCTACCTGTATTGATTCTTGTCCTGATCGCTATCGGGCTTGGGGCAGCCTGGTTCTTCGACCGCCAGCGGCTCCAGAACGAATGGGTGCAGGTGGTGGCGCTTCAGGTGACGGAGATCGCGGCGCTTCAGAGGGATTTCCTGGCGCACTGGCAGGCGAATCAGGCCTGGCCGGCGGCGGAGAGCATCCCGACGACGGCCCTGCGGTACAACGGATCGACGATGGCGGGGCAGGTGCGAATAGACCGATATGTGCTGGGGGTGGACGAGGGGGTGCGGGTTGACTTTGTCCTGAGGCCCGGCGGGGACATGAGCGTCGAGGGTCGGGATCGGCAATAGGGACTGTTTCCGTTTTTTTCGCAATGCCGGCAATTACCTAGGTTTCGCCGTTTTTTGGTGTACGGAAGGCCGCGACTCCCTACTATATGGGTACGCCGGGCGGATTTGACGGGGCAACAGGCAGCCTCGCAATCCGGGCAGGCGCACCAGCGGGGCCGAGCGCGCGGTTCGGTCGCCCAGGAGTTCAGTCCCTTGCGGACTTACCCCACAACTTCACAGGCCGGATGGCGATGGATGGGCGGTTTCACGCTCATCGAGCTTCTGGTCTCGATCGCGATCATCGCCCTGCTGATCGCGCTGGTGCTCCCCGCGTTCGAGGGGGCTCGTGAAGCCGGGCGGATCGTCCAGTGCCAGAGCCAGCTCAAGCAGATCGGGTACGCGATGAGCATGTTCGCCGATGACCACGATGACACCCTCCCGGGCGTCTCCTGGATCGTCGGCACTGAAGATTGGCAGCTCTCCTGGATGGGTACTGAGACGTGGGGTGGGGCGATCGACAACATCCGCCCGCGCGGGACCGGCAGGCCGTATCAGGGCACCCTCGTCGAGTACATGGGCGGGGCGATCGGGACGCTGCGTGAGATGTACCGCTGCCCGTCCCTGCCCGAGACCTCACTGGGAGACGGCGCGGGGAGCAACGGGTTCTTTGATTACGCCTCGTTCCACGCTTATTCGGGGGCCAGGCGGGAGAAGCTTCCCGTCACGGCGGTTCCGTTCGGTTCCGTTCGCGGGAGCCGCTCGGGTGGTCGCGGTTCGACAGGGGCCGGGGGTGCAAGGACGAAAGTCCCCCAGGAGTCCATTCCCGCCCCGTTCGCGCTGGAGGAGGATCCAGCGGCCTTCATCAACTTCGATTACATCGAGCCAGGCCACGGGAACGCCGACCGCATGGGCAAATGGCATATGAACGAGTCGGGCAATTATCTCGCCACCGACCTCCAGCGGGTCATCAACAAGACCTTCACCCGGGGCGGTTACCCGAACGTTCCTCTGGCGTCGGAGTACGTCGTGGAACGAAACGGCCATCCTGTGGAGCTACGCACGGACGAGGCTTTCGGCGCCTGGAACTGATGATCACCCCGACCTGTACCACAGAAAAAGGCGTCCCGCTGACGCGGGACGCCTTTGTTTTTCTTGAGATGCTTCGCAGTCAGTCAGTTGCCTTATGCGTGCGCCCCCGCCAGCGCCGCGCCGGCCGCGACCTTTCCGTCCTGGGCGCCCATGTGGAGCAGGAGGTCCACCACGCGGTTGGAGTAGCCCCACTCGTTGTCGTACCAGGAGACGACCTTCATGAAGCGGTCGTTGAGCTCGATCCCGGCTTCGGCGTCGAAGATCGACGAGAGCGAGCAGTGGATGAAGTCGGTGGAGACGACCGGTTCGTCGGTGTACCCGAGGATGCCCTTGAGGCTGGTCTCGCTGGCGCGTTTCATCGCGGCGCAGACTTCCTTGTAGCTCGTGGGCTTCTCGGTGCGGACGGTGAGGTCCACCACGGAGACGTTGGCGGTGGGGATGCGGAAGGCCATGCCCGTGAGCTTTCCTTTGAGCTCGGGCATCGCCAACGCCACGGCCTTGGCGGCGCCGGTGGAGGCGGGGATGATGTTGACGCCGGCCGCCCGCCCGCCGCGCAGATCCTTCCGGCTCGGCCCGTCTTGGGTGGGCTGGGTGGCGGTGACGGCGTGAACGGTGGTCATCAGCCCTTCGGCGATGCCCCAGTTGTCCTGGATCACCTTGGCGATGGGCGCCAGGCAGTTGGTGGTGCAAGAGGCGTTGGAGACGACCTTGGCGTCGGGCTTGAGGCTCTTGTGATTGACGCCCATGACGATGGTGGGAATCTGCTCGGGGCTCTTGCTCGGCGCGGAGATCAGCACGCGCTTGGCGCCGGCCTGGATGTGCTTGGCGGCGCCTTCATAGTCCGTGAAGATGCCGGTGGATTCGACGACGTAGTCGACGCCCAACTTGCCCCAGGGGAGGTTCGCCGGGTCTCGCTCGGCGGTGCAGGGAATCTTCTTGCCGTTGACGATCAGATTGTGCTCATCGTGCCCGACCTCGCCGGGGAAACGCCCGTGGATCGAATCGTACTTGAGCAGGTACGCCAGGGATTCCGGGGGGAAAAGGTCATTGACCCCCACGAACTGGATGTTGGGATTCTCGACGCCGGCCCGGAAGACCAGCCGTCCGATGCGTCCAAAACCGTTGATACCGACTTTAATCGCCATGATCAGGCTCCTGGGTGATTCGTACAGGTGGGATTCGGCGCCCGCCCCCGGCCTGGGGAAGCGAACTGGGGCGGGTCCAAGGCGGGTCGCTGACGCCGCCCGTATCGATCCAACGTAGGGATTTTGAGGGGTGTGTCAAGATCGCGCGGCGGCGACTTGATTCCCCGCCGCAAGTCCGTAGACTACTCCTCCTTCCCGCTGCGGCCGTGGCGGAATTGGCAGACGCGCTAGATTCAGGTTCTAGTGGGGTAACACCCGTGGAGGTTCGACTCCTCTCGGCCGCATTTCCTTTCCCGGTGCGGGCTCCATCGACCCCAACGCGCGACACCCCGACTCGCCGTCACACCGACCCGGCCATCAGGGCCTCATAGTCCTTCACGGCGCCGCCCTCGAGGGTGCACTCGATGATCCGCCTGCCCAGGGCGGTCAGATCGGGTTCGAGGAACGCTTCGAGGTGCTCTCGGAAGAAGTCCTGGAGGATGGCGGCGCCCTGGTCGTAGACTTCGTCCCCGACTTCCGGCTGCGTCTCGACCTGGAGGAACAACGGGGCGATCCAGACGCCCTCGATGCGCATCGACTTGAGTGCGTAGCCCAGCAGCGGGCACCGTGCGGGGCGGATCTGCTCGCTGGTGAACTTGGCGCTTCCGCGGCGGGCCAGGTAATCGCGTGTGAGCCACTGGGGCATGAACCCGACCTCCCAGGCCCCGACGTGCTGGTTGGGGACGAGGATGTAGCGCGTGGCGGAGGTCTTCTCGATCTGCTCGAGCAGCAGATTCGCCTGGTCAACCTTTCGCCCGGTGGCGAAGGGCCAGTAGCTTCCGACGCCTTCGCTGCCCATTTTTTCCGTGCCGACAATGCTGGGGTTGGCGTATCCGCGCGGCGCGACCAGCCGCCAGATCCACGCCAGGGCCGGGGGGAGGACGTGGAACAGACCGATGATCCCGAAGCTGGGCTTCTCGCGGGTGCAGGGCGGGGTGCGGATGCCGATCGAGCGGATGTCCACGCACACGGGTTCATCCACGATGTCGGGAATGATCGATCTCGGGATGATGACGCGCGGGTTGGGGCAGGGCTTTCCGGGTTCGTCCTCAATGTGCTCCCAGATCAGCGCGCGGCTTCGCGGCACGGCGTCGATGTTGAGGAACAGAAGCGGTCGTGGCGGCTGGGCGGTGAGCTTCTCGAGGTCGAGGTCCGTCCCGTACGCGCCGATGTGGTTGACGCGCACGAACCAGGCCTTTTCCGCGTCGACCAGCCACAGCTTGCGGTTGTCCTGCTGAAGGGTGGGGTGGCACAGCGCCATGTCGTCGCAGACGGGTCGAAGCTCGCAGGTGCGGGGGATTTCGACGTACTGCTTTTCGCCGGTGACGACGTTCCGGCCCTTGAGCAGCCGACCATCGGGCATGCGGTGGGGCTGCTCGAGCATTTCGCTCTTTCCGCCGCCGCTGGCGCCCTCGTGCATGATGGTGACGACGTTGTCGTAGGGCGTCACGACCCTGACGGTCGAGCAGTGCGCGGTGACCCAGCCTTCCTCGGCGCCCTGCTCGATGAGCGACCCGTAAACGCCCTTCTTGGCGCTGGGACCGGGGTAGAGGTTGTAGGCGAAGATCTCATGCAGCCCGTTGGAACGGTGATGCACCACCACCTGCCGGCCTTTGAAATGGGTATGTCTGAAGGGCGGGGCGGTGTAGATGATCGTGCCTGGGTTGAAGTCCTGCGGAAGATCCTGCGGAGCGATGATCCCCTGAAGAAGCGCCAGCCCCAGGGCGAAGAACCCCGCGTTGGCGGGCGCCACCGCCAGGGCGTCGGCGCCCATGCCCTCCTGCCCGGTGTGGAACGCGAAGATCGCCAGTTCCTGCCCGGCAAGCCACTGAAAAGTTTCTTCCCGAAGGGTTTGGAAGTCCTTGCCGAAGCGGTCGCGATAGAGCGGCTTGTCGGTCGGCCGATCGTCGGCGATGAACATGCAGTCCGGGTCTCGGCGGCGCATGTAGGCCTCGGGGTAGTTGGCGGCCACGCCGTTTCGCACGCGCGCGACGGTGGCTTCGACGATGCGCCGTCCGTCGGGCAGTTCGTATTCGACGGTCATTTCATCGCTGTCCGGTCCGCCGCAGGCCATCTCGATGAGCTGCTCGACGGAGGCGGCGATATGCACGCGCGGGCTGCGCGCCAGGGCTGCGGCCAACTCCGCGGGCGGGTTGAACACTTTCCAGGGAGTCTGGGACGATCCGGAGGCGCCGGGGTGCGACGAAGTACGGGGTGATTCGGTGGTACTCATGGTTCTCTCTTACTTGACTTACGGTAGGGCGGTGGCGCCCATGAGGTAACGGTCGCACTCGCGGGCCGCTTCCCTGCCTTCGTTGAATGCCCAGACGACCAGGCTCTGCCCGCGCCGGCAGTCGCCGGCGGCGAACACGCCGGGGATTGAGGTGGCGTACCGGCCGTACTCGGCCTTGATGTTGCTTCGTTCGTCGGTTTCCAGTCCCAGTTGCGCGATGACGGCCTCCTCCGGGCCGAGGAAGCCCATCGCCAGAAGGACGAGCTGGGCGGGATAGACTTTTTCGGTGCCGGGGACTTCGTGGGGGGCGAACCGTCCGTTGTCGCCCTTGGACCACTCGATGAGGACGGTGTGCAGTTCCTTGACGCGGCCCTGGTCGTCGCCGACGAACCGTTTGGTCATGATGCAGTATTCGCGCGGGTCGTGGCCGAACACGGCCGCGGCCTCCTCCTGCCCGTAGTCCATGCGATAGACCTTGGGCCACTGCGGCCAGGGGTTGTCGTCGGCGCGTTCGAGGGGGGGTTTGGGAAGAATCTCGAACTGCACCAGGCTGCGGCAACCGTGGCGCATGGAGGTACCGACGCAGTCGGTCCCCGTGTCGCCGCCGCCGATCACGATCACGTCCTTGCCTTTGGCGGAGATGTAGTGGCCGTCGGCGTGGTCTGAGTCGAGCAGGCTCTTCGTGTTGGCGCGCAGGAAGTCCATCGCGAAGTGGATGCCCGAAAGCTCGCGCCCTTCCGTGGGAAGGTCGCGCGGCTTGGTCGCGCCGGTGCAGACGACCACGGCGTCGAAGTCGTCCACGAGCTTTTTCGCGGGGATGTCCTTGCCGATCTCGGTGTTGGTCACGAAGCGCACGCCCTCGACGGCCCTGAGCTCCAGGCGGCGCTGGACGATGGCCTTGTCGAGCTTCATGTTGGGGATGCCGTACATCAGAAGCCCGCCGACGCGATCGTCACGCTCGTAGACGGTGACATCGTGCCCGGCAGCATTGAGCTGGGCCGCGGCGGAGAGGCCCGCCGGGCCGGAGCCGACGATCGCCACGCGCTTTCCGGTGCGCTTTTCCGGGGGACGGGGGATGACCCAGCCCTCCTCGAACCCGCGGTCGATGATGGAGACCTCGATGTTCTTGATGGTCACCGCCGGCTCGTTGATCGCCAGAACGCACGAGCCTTCGCACGGCGCGGGGCAGACCCTTCCGGTGAACTCGGGGAAGTTGTTGGTCTTGTGCAGACGATCGAGGGCCTCTTTCCAGTCGCCGCGGTAGACCAGGTCGTTCCATTCGGGGATGAGGTTGTTGACCGGGCATCCCGACGCCATCCCCCCGATGAGCTTGCCGGTGTGACAGAAGGGCACGCCGCAGTCCATGCACCGGGCGCCCTGCTCGCGCAGGGCCTCTTCGGGCATGTGCTCGTGGAACTCGTCCCAGTCGCCGATCCGCCTCGCGGGCGGACGATCCTGGGGGAGTTTCCGGGTGTATTCCATGAAACCGGTGGGTTTACCCATGATGAATCTCAATCGGTCTTCTTCGGGTCATGTTCAGTGTCGGCTCAGCCAATAGTCCCGGAATGATCGCAAACGAGGTAGAGATTCGACGTCCTTCTGGCGATGCGCGGCCTCCTTGCTCGCGATGATGTCGTCCGGGTGGCAGACCGGGAATCCTTCGACTTCAACACGGCGGCGCCATGCATCCTCGAATCGCTCGATGCCGTCGGGCGCGAAGATCAGGTCCAGATCGAACGGCCCGTTCTTGATCTGAATGAAGTCCTTGCCGCGTTCGATTTCGACCGCCTGTTCTGGCGAGACCTCAAAGCCGAGATCCGCCAGGGCATCAACCAGTGCGCGTCCGTTCTCAATCGATTTTTCGACGAAGATATCAGCATCCTGAGTCGTGTCCGGGAACCCCAGCAGGATCGCGCCGGATTTTCCGATGAAAAGGTAGCGCACACCGTGGCGTGCGAATGCCTCGCGGATCTCTTCGGCCTGTTTGTATTCAAACGCGCGCATAACCCAGCCAGTCGGGTAGATTCTCTTCGCACCATCGCCGGTAATCCTCCATTGTGTCGAAGGAACGGTAAGTCGCGTCATCCAGCACGGGTCTGTAGGTCTTGATGAACGCGTAGCGCATGCGCACCGCGAGCGGCCGGCGTGCCGCGGCCTCGAACTCCTCGTGCCAGGCGGTCTGGGTCGCCGTGTCGATGCCTTGATCCTTCGAACTGCGAATCATGATTCACTCTCACACTCGGGTGATGACAGCCGTCGCCCGCTACTGCCCTGGTGTCGTTCCGCCGCCGGTCAGGCGGTCGCCTTCGCCGACGTAGCGCTGGGCCAGCTCGACGCCCGCCCTGGGTTTGCGGGTCTTGCGGTCCTCCACGGCCGCGTCGGGGGATTCATCCCCGTCGTGGAAGTGATGCACCTGCCCGTCGGGGCTTGAGGCCATCTCCGCCAGCGCCCGCTTGTAGTCCACCGGCATGACCTCGAGGAATCGCTCGAGCGCCTCGTCCCAGCTCTCAAGAATCCGCTGGGCGACGCTCGATCCGGTGAACTTGCGGTGAAGGGTGATCAGCTCCTGAAGCTCGGCGATATCCACCGCGTCCTCGAGCTTTTCGAGCGCGACCAGTTGAAGGTTGCAGCGGGAGAGGAACTGTCCGGCCGGGTCGTACACGTATGCGATCCCGCCAGACATCCCGGCGGCGAAGTTTCGGCCGGTCGGCCCGAGGATCACCGCACGTCCGCCGGTCATGTACTCGCACCCGTGGTCCCCCACGCCCTCGACCACGGCGCTGGCGCCGGAGTTGCGAACGCAGAAACGCTCCGCGGCGACCCCGCGGAAGAACGCCTGCCCCGCGATGGCCCCGTAGAGCGCCACGTTCCCGATGATGATGTTCTCCTCGGGCTTGAAGGTCGCCTGCTTCGGCGGATAGACGATCACCCGCCCGCCCGAGAGGCCCTTGCCCACGTAGTCGTTGGCATCGCCCTCGACCTCGATCGTCACCCCCGGCGCGAGCCACGCGCCCAGGCTCTGACCGGCCGATCCGGTGAACTTCATCGTGATCGTGTCTTCGGGCAGCCCGCGATCGTGGTAGCGCCTGCTGATGTGGTGGCTGAGCATCGTGCCCACGGCGCGATTGATATTGCGTATCGGCAGCTCGATGCGGACCTTCTCGCCGTGCTCGAGCGCCGGGCGCGACAGCGCGATAAGCTGCTGATCGAGCACGTCTTCAAGCCCGTGGTCCTGCTTCTGCGTGCAGTGGACCTGGACCGCGTCGTGTGGGCGCACGGCCGGTGAGAGCAGGGGGGTGAGGTCCAGCCCGCCTGCCTTCCAGTGGTCGATGGCGTCCTGGGTTTCGAGCATGTCCACGCGGCCGACCATCTCGTTGACGGTGCGGAATCCGAGCTGCGCCATGATGCGTCGGGCCTCCTCCGCGACCATGAACAGGTAATTGATGACGTATTCGGGCTTTCCGTCGAACTTCGCACGCAGGGCCGGATCCTGCGTGGCGATCCCCACCGGGCAGGTGTTGAGGTGGCACTTGCGCATCATGATGCATCCGAGGGTGATCAATGGCGCGGTGGCGAAACCGAACTCCTCGGCCCCCAGCAGCGCGGCGATCACCACGTCCCTGCCGGTCTTGAGCTGCCCGTCGGTCTGGAGCGTCACCCGGCTTCGCAGGTCGTTGAGAACCAGCGTCTGATGCGTCTCGGCCAGCCCCAGTTCCCAGGGGAGTCCGGCGTGCTTGATGCTGGTGATCGGGGAGGCGCCGGTTCCGCCGTCGTGTCCGGAGATCAGGATGTGGTCCGCGTGCCCCTTGGCGACGCCCGCGGCCACCGTTCCCACGCCCACCTCCGAAACCAGCTTGACGCTCACCCGCGCGGACGGGTTGGCGTTCTTAAGGTCGAAGATGAGCTGCGCCAGATCCTCGATCGAGTAGATGTCGTGGTGCGGCGGGGGGCTGATCAGCCCCACGCCGGGCGTTGAGTGCCGCGTCTTGGCGATCACCGCGTCCACCTTGTGGCCGGGCAGCTCGCCGCCCTCGCCGGGCTTGGCGCCCTGGGCGATCTTGATCTGAAGCTCATCGGCGTTGGTGAGGTAGTACGACGTCACCCCGAACCGCCCCGACGCCACCTGCTTGATCGCCGAGCGGCGCTCATCCTGGAAGCGCTCGTACTTCTCGCCGCCCTCGCCGGTGTTGCTCTTGCCGCCGATGCGGTTCATGGCGATCGCCAGCGCCTCGTGGGACTCTGCCGAGATCGATCCGAAGCTCATCGCCCCGGTCACGAACCGCTTGACGATCTCCTTGGCGGACTCGACCTCCTCGACGGGGACGGGTTGCCCCTGCCGGAACCTGAGCAGCCCGCGCAGGAAGCAGTCCTTGCGCGACTGTTCGTTGATGAGCCTGGCGAACTGGTGGTAGGCGTTGGCATCACCGGATCGCGCGGCGAGCTGGATGGCCGCGATCGTCTCGGGGTTCCAGGCGTGGCGCTCGCCCGTCCGCCGATAGTGGAACTGCCCGTCGTTGCTGAGCACCGCCAGGCGCACCGTCTCCTTGCGCGTGGGATACCCAAGCTCGTGCCGCCGCAGGTGCTCCTCCGCCAACACCTCAAAGCCCACGCCTTCGATGCGGCTGGCTGTGTTGGTAAAGCACCTGTCGATCACCTGCCGGTTGAGGCCCACCGCCTCGAAAATCTGCGCGCCCTTGTAGGATTGCAGCGTCGAGATGCCCATCTTGGCCATCACCTTGAGCATGCCCTTCGCCACGCCCTTGCGGTAGGCGGCGACGATCTTGTCGTCCGTCCACCCCTCGCCCAGCCGTCCGTCACGCTCGCACTGCCACAGCGCCTCGAACGCCAGGTACGGATTGATCGCGTCCGCGCCGTAGCCCACCAGCAGGCAGTGGTGATGGACTTCTCGTGCTTCGCCGGTCTCCACCACCAGCCCGATGCGCGTGCGCCTCTCTGTGGCCACCAGGTGATGATGCACCGCTCCGGTCGCCAGCAGCGCGCTGATCGCCACGCGATCTTCCGAGGTCGCCCGGTCCGAGAGGATCACCACGCTGTAACCCTCTTCGATGGCGCGCGTGGCCTCCTCGCGGATGCGCGCAAGCGCGGCCGTCAGCCCGCCGCGGCCCTCGCGCCGGGGGAAGGTGATGTCGATCGTTCTGGTCCGCCACCCGCGATGGTCCATATGCCGGATCGCCGCCAGCTCCTCGTTGGTCAGGATCGGGTGGGGGATGAGCAGGCGGTGGCAGTGCCTTTCGGTGGTCTCGAGCAGGTTCTCTTCCGGCCCGATGTAGCACTCGAGCGACATGACCACTTCCTCGCGGATCGAATCGATCGCGGGGTTGGTGACCTGCGCGAAGAGCTGCTTGAAGTAGTCGTAGAGCATGCGCGGTTGATCGGAGAGGCACGCCAAAGCCGCGTCGTTGCCCATTGACCCCACCGGGTCGCGCTTCTGCTGGATCAGCGGGACGAGCATGAACGAGACCGTCTCGGTCGTGTACCCGAACGCCTGCATGCGCGCCAGCAGCGAATCGGGGTCAAAGCCGTGCGGCTCGTGGGAGGTCCGCAGGTCCGGGAGCGTGATGCGCCCCTCGCGGAGCCACTTCGCGTACGGGCGCCGCCCGGCGAACTCGGCCTTGAGCTCCTGGTCGTCGATGATGCGTCCCTGCTCGAAATCGACCAGGAACATGCGTCCGGGTTGAAGCCTGCCCTTGATCTTCACCGCCTCGGGGGGAAGGGGGATCACGCCCACCTCGCTGGCCATGATGACGCGGTCATCGTGGGTGACGTAGTACCGGCTGGGGCGCAGCCCGTTGCGGTCGAGCACCGCCCCGATGTAGTGCCCGTCGGTGAAGGCGATCGACGCCGGTCCGCCCCACGGTTCCATCAGGCAGGAGTGGTACTCATAGAACGCCTTCTTGGCGTCGGACATCGACTCGTGGTTCTGCCACGCCTCGGGCACCATCATCATGACCGCCTCCTGAAGGGTGCGGCCGTTCATGAGGAGGAACTCAAGCACGTTGTCGAACGTTCCGGAGTCCGAGCAGTCAGGCTCCGCCACCGGGTAGAGCTTGGCCAGGTCGTCGCCGAACAGCTCGCTGCGCATGACGCCCTCGCGGGCGTGCATCCAGTTGAGGTTCCCGCGCAGGGTGTTGATCTCGCCGTTATGGCTCATGAAGCGCATCGGCTGGGCGCGGTCCCAGCTTGGGAAGGTGTTGGTGCTGAAGCGCGAGTGAACCATCGCCAGATGGCTCTGGAACGTCTCATCCCGCAGGTCGGCGAAGTACTGGCTGACCTGGTGGCTGGTGAGCTGGCCCTTGTAGATGATGACCTTGGACGACAGCGAGCAGATGTAGAAAACCTGCGCGGAGTCGGGCGATTCCTCGCCGACGCGCCGCGATCCGTGCTTGCGGATGAGGTACAGCTTGCGCTCGAGTGCATCGCCCTCCAGCGAGGGGTCCGCGGCCGCGACAAAGAGCATCTCCATGCGCGGTTCGGTCTGCTTCGCAACGTTTCCGATCATCGAGTTGTCCTGCGGAACCTTGCGCCAACCCAGCAGCTTTCCGCCCTCCTCGGCGATCGTCGTCTCGAGGATGGCCTTGCACCGGGCGCGCTGCGCCGGGTCGGGCGGAAGGAAAACGATCCCCGCGCCGTACTTTCCCCGGCCGGGCAGGTCCATGCCCGCGTCCCGCCGCGCGACCTTCTCGAGGAACTCATAAGGCAACCCGGTGAGAATCCCCGCGCCGTCGCCGGTGTTGGCTTCGCATCCGCAGGCGCCGCGGTGGTCCATGTTCTCGAGCATCATCAGCGCATCGCGGACAATCTGGTGGCTCGGCTGCTTGCGGATGTGCGCGACGAACCCCACGCCGCACGCGTCGTGTTCGTTCGCCGGGTCGTAAAGCCCCTGTCGGACCGGTCGGCCGTTCACGAACGCCGGGTTCGACGGGTCGCTATTGCTGTTCATCATCGTCATCACAAGCCTCCAACCAGTGGCGCGGGCTGATCTTGCGGGCCTTGGGCGATGGTCTGCCCGTCCCGATCTCCGCGCGTGTGTCCGTCCCCGTTTCGACCCTCCGACGTGTCCGCGGGGGCGCCCGACTGATCCGGCGCGGCCCACTTGAGCAGTCCATCGAGAAATGCCCGGACGGCCGGTGACATGTCCCTGCCGCCGTGGCGGCGATGATAAATGACGCCCACCGGACGGCTAAGCCCCGGTGAGAGCGCCACCGCCGCGAGCGCTCCGGCCTTGACCTCCCGTTCCACCAGCCGGCGCGGGAGAATGGCCGCGTGCTCCGTCACCGCCACCGCGCTCTTAATCGTGTCGATGTTATCAAATGTGCTGCTGATCCGCACGGCCGCCTGATGCTCCCGCAGATACCGCTTGATCCTCCGCCCGGCGGGGAGCGAATCGTCAAAGTTCACCAGCGACACCCCGGCCAGCTCCCTGGGGTGCAGCGTGCCGCGACCGGCCAGGGGATGCGTCGGGGCCACCACCAGGGCCATCGCCTCGTCCCGCAGGGGAATCACGCCCACTTCCCGCAGTCGCTCGGGGTAGGAGACGATCCCCAGGTCCGCCTGGTCATGCCTGACCGCGTCGTACACCTCGTCGGGGTGGGCGTAGGTGATCGTCACGCGGGCGCTGGGGTGGCATTTCTCGAACGCCTCGGTGGCCCGGTTGAGCAGCTCGATCCCCGCGGAGTAGATCGCCGCCACGCGAATGTGCCCGGTCAGCGGGGGTTCCAGGCGGGCGACTTCCAGCTCCAACTGGTCGTAACCCTCAATTAATTCAAGACATCCGCGCAGGAAGACCTCCCCCGCGGCCGTCAGCGCCAGCGGACGGACCGAGCGGTCGATGAGCGTGACACCCAGGCGTTTTTCGAGCTGGCTCACCCTTTGGCTGGCGGCGGACTGGGTGATCCCGTGCTCGGCCGCGGCGCGGCTGAAGCTGTGGTGCCTGGCGACATCGCAATACAGGCGCAGGGTCTGCATGTCCAGGGTATGATATCATAAGGCGGAATTATGTCAACTGCGTAAAGTATTAGATAATCTAATTTTGTGCTGAGGTAAGCAGTGTTCGCCCTGGAAGGTGTTCGCTCGGCGGCCAACCGGGGGATACAATGATCGACGATGATTCATATCCGGACAGAGGCGTCGGCAGGCAGGAGCAGTTTATGGCGACCCCCCGTGTGCGTGGTTTCACATTGATCGAGCTACTGGTGGTGATCTCGATCATCGCGTTGCTGATCGCCCTGCTGCTGCCGGCGCTGGGGAGCGCCAAGGAGCGCGCTCAGACGTCGCTTTGCATGTCCAACCAGAGGCAGCTCGCCTTGGCGGCGATCACCTTCGCGAATGATCACAACAGCATCTTTCCCCGGCCACATGGTCACACCAACGCCGCGGGCGTTTACGAAAACGGTTGGGTCGAGGGTGACGCATGGGGCGATTCCGCGCGCGACGGCATCCGCATCGGAACGCTTTATCCCTACCTGACGAACCAGGACTCGGTTTATGTCTGTCCTCTGGGGATTACCAGGCTCACCACGGGTTCGAGCGCGCGGGGCAGGCCGCTGCTGCGCAGCTACAGTCAGAACTGGAACATGGGTCCGCAGTGGGTCTTCGGCGGCGAAGGCAAGACCGCGGAGAACATCAACATTCCCCGCGATTTCGTTCTCTACAGCGAGGAGAACGACTTCACCATCCCCGGATACAGCGTCACTGAGCTCAACGATGGATACCTTCTGAGCGGCGGCACCAACGGGCCGGACGCGATCGCGTCATTTCACGACCTGCGTAACGGGAGCGACCTGCGCAGCGGCGTGGGTTACGCGAGCTTCGCCGACGGGCACGTGGAATGGATCGACTATGCGAAGGGCTATGCGGAGCTTCGGCCTCAGACACGCGGGGGGCGCGATCGCGGCGGGCCTCGCGTCACCAGTGAGCTTTACACAGCCACGAAGATGTGGCTGACCGATTCGATCCCTGTGATCCGGTAGGGCGGTACGATCTGGATCATGGTGATCCTTGGCCGGTCGTCTGTCGGGCATGGCGCCGCGCACGACGTTCGTGGGCGGTGTCGAATTCCATTCACACTGCTTCTGGGGATGGGACTGATCCTCGCGTTTGAGGGGCTGCTTGCCATTGATGTGCAGGCCAGGGGCGGGGCGATCGTGCCTCTTGCGGCGGGGGAGCTGCTCAGGCCGCCGGTGGGGTTGCTCGGACACCTGGCGCGGTGGGCGGCGGTGAACATGACGGTGCTGTGCTGGGGTGCGTACCTGCTGGTGCTCGACGGCGCCTTGGTCTGGCTGGCGGGTTGGACGCGAGAGCCGGAGCTGGCGTCGGTGCGTCGCCGGCCGAATCGGTGCGTGACCGCGTGCCTGCTTTCGGTCCCGATCTGGTGCCTGTTTGACTGGACGAACTTCTACCTGCTGGATGCCTGGCGGTATCACGGGCTTCCGGATGCGAGATCGTCTCGTTTGGTGGGGTACCTCTTTGCGTTCGCGACGATCTGCCCGGCGATGTTCCTGACCGCCCAGGTACTCTGGGGGGTGGGGTTCTCGCGATTGGCGACGCCCGGCGACACGCCGCGGCAGCGTCGGGTCAATCATGCGGCAGCGTGGTTGCTGGTGGCGGGGGTGAACGTTGCTCTTGCGGGAGGCTCGGCGGCGTTGCTTAGGTGGGGGCCTTGGGGGGAAGTGGCCCCGGTCGGGGTGGGAGCGACTCTGGCGCTGCTGCTGGGGCCTGGATTGGCGGTGCTGCTGTGGAAAAGGTGTCCTTATCTCACGTCGGCGGCGTTTGGGGCATCGTTCGTGGGGTGGGCCTTGGTCGTGCGTAATCCAGTTGCTTGCATGACGTTATGGGTCGGCGTGTTCTATCTGCTCGATCCGGTCAACCGCGTTCTGGGGGCGTCCAGTCTTCTGGAGGACTGGTTGTCGGGGAAGTGGGGCCGCACGGCCGCGCTGATGGTTGGGGGGCTCTGGTGCGGGTTTCTGTGGGAGTTCTGGAATTACTGGGCGGTAGCGAAATGGACGTACCACCTGCCTTTTCTGGGGCATTTTGAGGGATTCCGGTACTTTGAGATGCCTTGGCTGGGGTTGGCAGGATTCCCACCGTTCGCGCTGGAGTGCTGGGCGCTGTTCACGGCGGGGGTGGCGGTGCTGGATCGGGCGGGCATCCGGATCGCCGAGGGTATGGGGGGAGATCAGGTCTTCTGATGCCCGTTTCCCGGCCGGTTTATCAGACGCAAGGGTGAAACGGCGTAATACGATAATTTACAAAGCTTTAGGCACATCGCCGATGGCGTGGAGCGTCTGGTTCGTGATGATCAGGCGCGCTTGGGGCGGGAAAATCTCGATCTACGATAGGGGTCGGGTCGATAAGTGTGGGAAGCGGGGGCGAATTGGATTCGCGCGTTTCGGCCACGACCGCTGTGGGCGGCTTGGCGGGAGGGCGGGAGGCCGACTTGACGGGCGGCGTTGAAGTTGGACAATACCGCGAGGTCAGGTGATGCGGGCGACAGTCAGCCCGCAGAGGGTCACGATCAAGGGCACGGGCGAACAGGAGTTCGCGAGCGACGGAGACATCAGAGGATTTCGCCCGCTAGCAGTGCACGGACGGCCGATGCTAGATCAACATCATCAACCTGAAACATCCGAATTGTCACCAAGCGTCGGCGTTGTGTGGACGCCGATTGAGGCCCGGCCGTGTGGGTCGGGCTGGGGCGAGGCTTCGGTCTCCGCGTCGCGGAGGCGTCAGGGGAAGCCGGATCCCGAAACGGTTCCTTACTAAGGAGAGATGGTCCATGCATCACAAGAAGCACATGATGGCCCTGGGCGGCGGTGTGCTGATGGGCCTCGCCGGTGTGGTTCACGCCGACGCGACCGTCAGCAACTCGTCGGGCCTTGAGGCCGAAGTGTCGGCGCTCAAGTCAAGACTGGCCGAGCTTGAAGCGCGGCAGTCGGACACCTGGATGAATGAGCGCCGCGCCGAGGAAGTCAAGGCGCTGGTTCGCGACGTGCTCGCGGACGCGGACACTCGGGCGAGCCTTCTGCAGAACGGCCTTACGGCCGGACACAACGGGAACAACTTCTTCCTCGCCAGCGAGGATGGGAGCTTCCTGCTGAACATTTCCGGTCAGATCCAGGTGCGGTACACCTACAACCACCGCGATGAGGGCGAAGAGAGCGAGAGCCCTGGCTTGGATGAGAGCAGCAGCCGGATCGCGGAGGACGAGTCGGGCTTCTCGCTTCGCCGCACGAAGCTGTTCTTCTCGGGCCACATCGGGTCGCCGCGTATCGGCTATTCGATCGGCCTGCAGATGAACGACGACACGCAGAACATCTTCCTCGACCACGCCTACGTGGACTACGAGCTGATGGACGGCGTGACGATCTGGGGCGGCGAGCGCAAGGCGCCGTTCATGCGTGAGGAGTTCACCAGCTCGGCGTACCAGCTCACCGCGGAGCGGTCGCTGCTCAATGAGCTCTTCACCGCCGGCCGCGTGCAGGGTGTGGGCCTCATCGCCGAGGTGACCGATTGGCTTAAGGGCCACGTCGCGATCACGGACGGCATGAACTCGGGCGAGGGCGAAGGCCACGCTAACGCGATCTACGGGGTGGCGCCGATCCTGGTCGACAACGACGGAAACATCGTGGACGATTCGGAGGACGCCGAGTATTCGATCGAGGACCTGCTGGTCGGGACGGGCGGCAAGGACTTCCACAATGACGATGTGGACTTCGCGGTGACCGCGCGCGTGGACGTCAAGCTGATGGGCCAGTGGGATCAGATGAAGGACTTTACTTCGTGGAGCGACGAGGACACGGCGGTGTTCGTCGGCGGGGCGATCCACTACGAAGTGGCGAACAACGATCCCGGTAGTCTGACCTTCGGCGACGGTATGACCCTTGCGACCGTTCCCGTGGATAACATTCTGGCGTGGACGGTGGACGCCTCGATCGAGCACATGGGCTGGAACCTGTACGGCGCCTATGTCGGGCGTAGCGTCGAGACGGGCGTCGGCAACTTCCAGGACTACGGGTTCATGGGCCAGGTCGGGTACAACATCAACGACAAGTGGGAGCCGTTCGCTCGCTACGAGTGGTTTGATCTTGAGGGCGCCGGGAGCTCGCAGGGCAACGTGAGCCTGCTGACCGTGGGCATGAACTGGTACCTGGCGAAGCACACCGCGAAGTTCACGGTGGACGGCATCTGGGCGTTCGACGAGCTCAACTCCGAGAACCTCGGCAGCGGCGTGAACGTTCTGCCCGGCCTGGGCCTGCTGGCGGACGGGAGCGACAGCGGCGATCAGCAGTTCGCCGTGCGGGCGCAGTTCCAGCTTCTGTTCTGATTCAACATCCTGACACGATCTCTCCCGCCCCCGGAAGGTGGCGGGGGATTTCCCCGAACGACCCCGACGGACCCTCCCCTGAGGCCCTTCGGGGTTTTTTCTTATTGGAGCTGCTTCTTCCGGTTGCGTGTCGAGACTTGGCCGGGCGTCTGCGGATGCGCGTATACTGCCTTCACTTTTAAGGCAGCATCGCCCTCAGGGCTTGGAGCACACCATGAACGTCTCAGTCCATTCCGGCCCGCCGTGTCGTTTCCTCTGGATCATTCGCTTGATGGTGGGCGGGGTGTTTCTCTCCGAGGGGATTCAGAAGTTCCTGTATCCTGAGTATCTTGCAGCCGGTCGGTTCGCGAAGATCGGCTTGCCGTTTCCGGAGGTGCTCGGGCCGTTGGTCGGAGGGGTGGAGGTGCTCTGCGGCGGGCTGGTCTTGCTGGGTTTGTTCACCCGGTGGGCGGTGGCGCCATTGATCTGCGTGATGCTGACGGCGATCGTGACGACCAAGATCCCGATCCTGCTGGGCAGCGACCTGTGGGTTTTCAAGGTCCGGGAGCTGTCACGGTACGGATTCTGGAGCATGGCGCACGAATCGAGGACAGACTTTTCGATGCTCCTGGGGTCCATCTTCCTGCTGGTCAATGGAGCTGGGCGGTTTTCGCTCGATGCGCTTCGCCGGCGTCGCGGTCCCGCGGCGGACGGGGTTTAGAGTTCGGATGGATGTCGTCAGGCGCGAGGTTCCGATCAGCGGCTGAGCGCTACCGGGGGAATGGGATGTATACTTTTGGGTTGCCAGGCGTCCATGCCGGTTCTGACCGCCGGTGCGACAGAGATCCGTGTGAATTCCCCATGACCACCCTCCCTACCGAAACCGCCTCTCCGGACGCCGCCGCGCCGGTTCAGACCGTGGCGCTGGTGAGCCTGGGGTGTCCGAAGAACCTGGTCGACTCCGAGAAGATGCTCGGTCTGCTGGCCGAGGCGGGGCTGATCCCCATTGCCGAGGAGGGTCAGGCGGAGGCCATCATCATCAACACGTGCGGGTTTCTGGAGGCGTCCAAGGACGAATCCGTCGAGGAAATCCGCAAGGCGGTGGCGCGCAAGGCGGAGGGGACGTGCAGGCGGGTGGTGGTGGCTGGATGCTTGACCCAGCGGCACCGGGCAAAGCTGCTGGAGTGGTGCCCGGGGATCGACGCGATGATCGGGGTGTTCGACCGGGACCGCGTGGTCGAGGCGGTACGGGGCTGGGGCAAGGATAGGAACGGAAAGCGCCGGGCCGGGAAGGACGCAGCGGTGGAGCTGCCGGTTTACTCGTCGATCGCCGCGAACGCGACGGTCGCCCGGAGGCAACGGGGGATGGAGGAACTCGGCGGGGCGGGGTACTTCGAGTCGGACGCGGCGCGGCTGCGGCTCACCCCGCGGCATTATGCGTACCTGCGGATCAGTGAGGGGTGCAACCAGAATTGCGCGTTCTGCACGATCCCGTCGATCCGTGGAAAGATGCGTTCCAAGCCGCTGGAGGCGATTCTGGCCGAGGCGCGTGAGCTTTTCGATGATGGGGCGTTCGAGCTGAACCTGATCGGGCAGGACACGACGAGCTACGGGCTGGACATCGGGTATGCCCCCGGATTGGTTGGTATGTTGAGCGCGCTGGATCGACTCGCGAGCGAGCGTGGCGGGGCGTGGCTGCGGCTGATGTACGCGTATCCTTCGTGCTTCACGGACAAGATGATCGATGCGATCGCGTCGCTTGCGAACGTGGTCAGGTACATCGACATGCCGCTTCAACACATTCATGACGATGTGCTGACGCGCATGAAGCGTCATACCAGCAGGCGGCTGATTGAGACGCTGTTGGAGAAGCTGCGAACCCGCGCGCCGGGGATGGCGATCCGCACGACATTCATCAGCGGATTTCCCGGCGAAACGGACGAGGCGCACGAGGAACTGGTTCGGTTCGTGAAGGAGTTCGGGTTCGACGCGATGGGGGTGTTCCCCTACTCGCCGGAACCGGGCACCCCCGCGGCGACGTGGCACGCGAAGGGCCAGGCGATTTCGCCGCAGGTGATCGAGGAGCGGATCGACGAGCTGATGACCGCGCAGCAGGAGGTGGTGTTCGTCCGGCATGAGCGGATGGCGGAACAGGGCGCGGCGTGCGAGGTGATGATCGATTCTTCGGCCGAGGTGGAGGGCAAGGCGACGACGGGCGTGACGCGCGGGGGGCGGCTGTATGTAGGCCGGTCGCGCGGTCAGGCGCCGGACATTGACGGCCGAACGTACGTGATGTCGGGCGAGAGGCTGTCGCCGGGCGAAGTGGTGGCGTGTCGCGTGACGGGTTGGGACGGGTACGACCTGGTAGCGCAGCCGGTCGGGGAGCTGCAGCGCGGGCGGAGCCTTAAGGTGCTGAGGTAGGGGCCGCTATTGCGGACCAGAGATCGGTGAGGATGGGGTGGCCAATTGGTCCGCAATAGCGGACCCTACGAATGAAAAGACCCCGCGGCGTTCCACGCGCGGGGTCTTACGTTGCGGCGCGATGACGGTGTTCCCTCCGTCGGGACGGCCTGTCCCTGCCGCTGCCCGCCGTCCGTGGCGGGGGGTGATTGACGGCGTCAGTAGACGATGGCGGTGGCTTCCTCGACGGCTTCGATGACCTGACGGACGTGGAAGGGCTTCTTGAGGTATCCATCGAAGCCGTTCTGCATCAGTTGATGGGCCTGTCCGTCGGTGAGCTTGCCGCTCATGGCGATGACCTTGGTGAGCTGTAGGTCGCCGTTGTCGCGGACGAGCTTGAGGACATCCTGTCCCTGGATGTCGCCCAGGTGCATATCCAGAAGCATGACGTGGGGGCGGAACTTTTCGCAGACGACGCCGGCCTCGAACCCGCTGTGGGCGACGCGTACTTCGTAGCTGGCCTGTTCGCGCAGGACTTTTTCAAGGACTTCGACGATCTCGGACTCGTCATCGACGATCAGCACGCGGGTGCTTCCGGACTGGAGTCCGTCGAGGGGGATGTTATGGGCCTTCATGAACTGGATCAGCGCATTGAGGGGAATCCGCCGATCCTTCGATCCGGGGATGCGGTAGCCCCGCAACTGGCCGGAATCGAACCACTTGCTGACGGTCCGAGGGGCGACGTTACAGATTTTGGCCACCTCGCCGGTGGTCAGGATGTCTTTTTGGCGCGGCATAGGCTAACGACCTTTCTCCAGCTAAGCTCCTGACCGGGAGGCCGCTGCGGCGACCCGGCTGGTGGATTCATCGGCGATCGGCACGGGCGAATTAATCCTCACGACGGGAAAACACCGCGGGGGATCTGCCCGATCGTCAGGATCGCAACTTGACAGGATGGCGCTGATAAGAATTGGGATTCAGCCGCCGGAAACGGGGGGAATCAGCGCCAGTTCGTCACCGTCGTGAAGTTTGTGGTCGGTGCCGACGTAGGCCATGTTGACGGCGAAGGCGATGCCTGAAGAGGCCTGCTCGATCGCGGGGTGTTCGGCGGCAAGCAGCCGATAAGCGTCGGCGACGGTGGCGCCTGGAGAAAGATTCAAGGTCGCCTCGGTTCGGCCGAGGCGATGAGCGAGCGAAGCGAAGAACAGGACGCGGACGGACATGGAGGAAGGGATCAGGGGTTGGGGATTGGGGGTCGGCGGGCTATCATAGTAGGTGGGCCAGGGGGAGGCGTCATTTCCGGTCCACTTGGGTTCGCACTGGAGGTCTGATCATGTCTGGACGCCGTGCCTGTGGTTTTACGCTCATTGAGCTGCTGGTGGTGATCTCGATCATCGCGCTCTTGATCGCCCTCTTGCTGCCGGCGCTGGGGCAGGCCAGGCACGCGGCGATGGTGGCGCAGTGCGGGTCGAACCTGCACCAGGTGGCGCTGGGGGTGCATTCGTACCTGCCGGACCACCAGGGACGATTCCCGACGTACTCGGCCGAGAACCGGCCGGTGAAGTCCGCGTCCTGGTTCTGGAACAACCGGGCGTACCTGTGGGGGACGAAGCGGACCTATCAGAGCACAGGTCTGGTGGAGGGCGGTACTCGATTGCTGACGGACTACATGGGTGAGTTCATCGCACGGTGTCCGCTGGATCAGGGGTATGGGCCGGGCACGGGGCTGGGGATCAACGGTCCGTTTTTCGACAACTACGGAACGAGCTACGTCTACCAGTCGGCGATTCTCTCGACGAACGGGGATTTGGCGGGGACGGGACACACGGCCAGCGCGGTGCTCTGGGGGGCGAGGCTGGAGGATGTGGCGTGGCCGTCGCTGCTGGTGATGGCCGGCGACTTCACTCTGCAATACCCCGAGCTCTTCACCGGCAACGCCGCGCCGCACTATGCGATGATGCACATGCACGACCCCCGCGAGCAAAGGGCCAGCCTTCTTTTCACGGATGGGCACCTGGGGGCGCACACATTGCGCGACCCTCCAGAGCACGTGCGCAATGATGAATACCACCTGGTGCGACCGGATTATGTGCCCGGCCGAACGCCCGGCCGGGGAGGCGGGCGCGGGTAAGGGGGGTCAGGTCGGCCGCGTGTCAGGATGAAAGCGGGTCGGAGCGCTCTGATGCCCCGTTCGCGGCGTCCGCCACCGCCACGCGCGGGAGGCGCTCGTGATCGACCAGAACATGCGGGTTCGTCAGGCCCGGCGCACGCTCCATCAGGTCGAGGACGGCCTGTTTCTGCGACGCGGCGATCTCCAGAACCAGTTGGGCGGGCGCATCGAGGTGTCCGTGCCCGCGTTCGATAAGCGTTCGCAGGTATTTCAGTCCGTCCGTCCCGCCGCGCAACGCGTCCATCGGTTCATGGTCCTTCACGTTCGGCGGAACCTCGGCCCACTCCGCGTCGCTGATGTAGGGCGGGTTGCTTACCAGGTACCGCACGCGCACGCCCTCAAGGGGAGCAAGAAGGTCGCCTTCGAGGAAATCGATCCGGTCGGCGACGTTCTGCTCGGCGGCGTTCTCTTTCGCGAGCGCCAGGGCGTCGGCGCTGAGGTCGGTGGCGATCACCCGGCAGCCGGGGATGTGTCTGGCCAGGGCGATGGCGATCGCGCCGCTGCCCGTCGCGATATCCGCGATGAGTGGAGAGGCGAACCCGGGGGTTCTGCGGGCGTGCTGAATGACGTGCTCGACGAGCGCCTCGGTGCTCGGACGCGGGACCAGCACCCGCCGGTCCACCTTCAACAGCATCGAGAAAAACGGCGCCTTGCCGATGAGGTAATCGACCGGTTCGTGTCTAGCCGCCCGCTCGATCAGTTCCCGGTAGGCCGCCCGTTCGAGGTCGCTGGCGGGGCGATCGAGGTCCAGGTAGAGCTTGATCCGCTCGACGCCCAGCACGTGCGCCAGGAGCATCTCGCTGGTGAGGCGAGGGTGCTCGAAGCCCTTGCGGTCCAGGTGCCTGCTCGTCCAATCCAGCAGCGAACGCGTGGTCCAGGCAGCGCCTTGCGACGAAGAAGAGCTCAGCATGAGGACATGTTACCAACCGCGACGTCCGCCACTCGATTTTGGACCTCCTCCCGGATGCCGCTTACCATCATCCCCACGATGAACGCCGCCCTGATCGCCAATACCGCCTGGATGGACGAGGAGCTGGTGATGTTTCGCTACCTCGTCGTCGGGCTGATCGACGAGCACGTGCGGGTGGCCCAGGTCGTCCCCGAGAGCATGAGCGAGACCGACACCAGCGCTTTCAGCGAGCGCGTCACCTGGCGGGACACCTCCTGGAAATGGCTTCGCAGGCGGCGGCTTGCCCAGCTCGCCGAGCGGTTTGAATCGCTTCAGATCGACCTGATCCACGCCCTGGACGGTCGGTTGTGGGAGGGGGCGGCGGCGCTCGCGCGCAGGCTGAGCGTCCCGGCGATCTTTCGGTCAAGCTCCTATCTGGATGTGAACCCCAGCGCCGCGGTGACGCAGC
>JBGTFI010000684.1:0-9644 GCA_041747335.1 Phycisphaeraceae bacterium
GCGGTGACGAACGCCACCCACAGCGCCAACACCGGCGCGCGCATCGATCGGCGGCGGGATTCATCAAGTCCCATCATCCAATCCCAATCAGTCTCCGCGCCTCCGTCCCTCCGTCCCTTCGTGCCTTCTTGCCTTCCTTACTCCACCCACTCAAACTTCGTCTTGGTCTCGCGCCGGACCTCGACCGACATCCGGATCGCCGGAGAATCAGGCGAAGCGGCCCGGCCGGCGTCGAAGGAGAGATCGTAGACTTTCGTCTCGTCCTGATTGTGGGCCGCCGGATCGGCCGGCGCAGTGGTCGTGTAGTGGAGGTTCGCGCTGCTCTTGGAAAGCTCCATGCCCTGAAGTCCGGCCGGTTTGAGATCCTTGATCGTCATCTTCCCGGACATCACGAGCATCGCCGGCTGACCTTCGACCTTCGCCTCCTCCAGCTTCGCTTCACCCGAAACATTCTGCGGGTCGATCTGAATCTCCATCTTCTGCATCGTGCTCGCCGCCAGCTCGCCGGAGATCGGCCAGGTCTCTCCGATCTTGCGAGGCTGCTCGCTGCCGAACAACTCGTCCTCGGTCGGCTGACCCGTATCGACGGCGATCACCATCGAGAGCAGTTTCTCCAACTCCGGCGCCACCGGCGAGTCGTTCACGGTGAACTGCACCTGATTGGCCTGTCCCGTCGCGACCACCACGTCGCCCGGCTGAAGCACCACCGCTTTCTGATCGCCCAAGGTCTGCTCGAGCTTCTCGATCACGTGGGAGAGCTTCGTCGGCCGGCCCTTCTCGTTCACCGCGTCGACCCGCGCCCGCGAGGCGAAGGCCACGTTCACCGTGTCGTCCTTCTGCTGCACGACGTTGCCCGCCGCCGACAGGCTGATCTTCTGATTCTCGGTCGCCTGCGACACCTGCCGGAAGGTTTCCCCGGTCTTCATCGGCCGATTGAAACGAACCACGTACGTCTGCTGCGCCAGGCCCACCGTCGGAATCATCCACAGGCACACCAGCGCGGCAAGGGTCGTCAGGGAAGCACGGGTCATGAAGTCTCTCCTTCAGCGTCAGGTCATGTCGCCGGACAAGCGGCAGGCACTGCCGCGAGTTCTACACGCGAGACATTCTAACATCATCGGCGATCAGGAATGCTCCGTGTCGTCCGATTCCGAATCCACTTCCTCGAATTGGGGGTCCAAGGCCATCGCCTCGTCGTCATCCAGATCGACCGCCTCCTCAAGCACATCCTCACCTGCCTGCCCCTCCCGCAGCTTCGACAAGCGAGAAGCGCGAAGCCGCGCGCGGCGTTCGGCGGCCTTCTTCGCCCCCTCGCTGGGCCAGTCGTACTCCACCTCGCCCGTCTCGGGGTTCCGCCAGTCGGGGGCGGCCGCCTCCGACGGCGCGGGGTCATCGTCCGGCCAAAGCTCGAGCGCGATCTCCTCCCCGATCCCCTCCTGCCTCACCCTTACCAGCCGCAGCTTCACCAGTTCCAGCATCGCCAGAAACAGCCCCACCATCTCCGCCCGGTGGCTCCTCCCGATGAAGATCTGCGCCAGCGTCATCGCCCCGTCCCGCCGCAGGCGGTCGAGGATGTCCTCCTGGTGCAGCGCGATGGGGGTATCGTCGTACACCACATCGTGCGTGGGCGTCTGGCCGATCGATTCCATCAACCGCGCGAACGCCTTGCACAGGTCGATGACGCTCGCATCCTCGAGGTCGATCTCCACGGTCGCCGCCTCTGCCTCGCTGTCCGCGTCGTCCCCATCCGTCACCGTCACGGGATTCCCCTGTCTGGAGGGCCGATGCGCGAAACGCTTGTCCCACTCTTCGCGGCGTCGGTCCAGTTCGCCGGCCGCGTCCTTGAACCGCTTGTAGGCAAGAAGCTGACGGACCAGCTCGAAGCGCGGGTCGCCGCTGTCCTCACCGCCGGGCAACGACGCCTCGCCCGCGTCCGCCGCCCCATCGCCGGACTGCACGAGTGGCAGCAGCATCTGGCTCTTGATCTCCAGCAGCGTCGCCGCCATCACCAGAAACTCCCCCGCCAGTTCGACATCGATGTCCTTCATCAGCGCCAGGTGCTTGAGGTATTGCTCGGTGAGCTTCGCGATGGGGATGTCGTAGAGGTCGATCTCGTGGCGCTTGACCAGATACAGCAGCAGGTCCAGCGGGCCGTGGTAGGCATCGAGTTCGACACGGTAGTCGTCGATCGCCGCGGAGGTTGTGTCGGGGTGGTCGGTCATGGTTGTGGGATCAATCATACCCACGAGCGACCGCCAAGGCTGACCTGCCCCCATTTCATGTACCAGGTGTTATGAGAGTCGGGGTTTGGGGTTCTGTCGCTTGCCGGGCCGTAGCGCAGGGGAGGGGCGCAGCCCCGACCCGCAGCGCAGGCCCGGCAAGCGACGCGGCGTACTCCGCCGGGGTCACGTACCCCAGCGAAGAGTGCGGACGGCGGTGGTTGTAGTCGCTTTGGTATCGCACGCTGAGCATCCGGGCCTCCCGAAGGTCGGCGAACAGCTCGCCGTCGAGCAGCTCGTCACGAAGCCGACCGTTGAAGCTCTCAGCATAACCGTTCTGCCACGGCGCGCCCGGCTCGATGTACAGCGTGCCCACCCCCGCACGCCCCAGGAACTCACGGATCTCCCGGGCGATGAACTCCGGCCCGTTGTCGGATCGAATGTGCGACGGCGCCCCGCGCGTCATCATCAGCTCCGTCAGTATCTCCAGCACGTCGGCGGCCTTCATGCTCCTGGCCACCTCCACCGCCAGGCCCTCGCGCGTGAACTCGTCCTCGATGATCAGCCAGCGCAGCGGCCGGCCCTTCTCGTCGCGGTCGTGGATGAAGTCCCAGCACCACACGTCGTTGATCCTTTCGGCCCGCCGATGCGCCACGCCGTTGGCGCCCACGCCCACCCTGCGCCTTTTCCTTTGTTTTACCGGCACTTTGAAGCCTTCCTTGCGCCACAGGCGATAGGCTCGCTTGCGGTTCAACCGGAACCCTTCACGACACAGCATCGCGTGAATCCGCCGGTAGCCGAACCGCGGCCAGCGCTGAACCAGCGCGTGCATCCGGCCGACGATCGCACGCTCGTCGCCCTTGACCTTCGCCACGTAGCGCTGCGTGCTGCGCGGCTGACCGAGCACCTCGCACGCCCGACGCTCCGACACCCCCGGAACCTCCCCCGGAATTTGTCGTTGCACATCCATCACCGCTTCCCTGCGGCGCGTCGGGCTCACGCTTTTCCCAGGAAGTCGATCGCCTCCTTGAGAATCTGCTTGTCCAGCGTCAGGTCGGCCACCGCCTTCTTGAGCCGGGCGTTCTCCTGCTCGAGTTCCTTGAGTCGCCTGGCCTCCGCGGCCTTCATCCCCCCGTATTGATTCCGCCAGCGGTGATAGGTCTGCTCGCTGACCTCCAGCCGCTGACACACCTGCCCGATCGACGCCCCGCTGGTGAGCATCACATCGGCCTCACGCAGCTTGGCGATGATCTGTTCGGGACTGTGCCGCTTGCGTCGTCGTCGTTCGCTCATCGAGAGCCTCCTTGGCCTGACGGCCGGCTGAGACTCTCATAACATCCGGATCAGAAAAGGGGGAGCAGGTCACGTGGTGTCAATGATCCCCCACAACCACCCAAAACGACCCGTGGGCAGACCAACCCAAGCCAACCCGTCCTTGAAGGGGAGAATCCGGCCGTACCCCTGTCGATTGATAAGCGTTGCGTTCTCATCGAACACGTACCACTGCTCGGAAGACTGCACGGCGAAACAGTTCTCCCCAAGCTTGAAAACACTATCAAAATCTGGTTCAACCACGATCCGGCCATCCGGCGTCTTAAACCCCCATGCTGTAGATCGCGGCGAATTGAGCGGAAGCTTGATGGCGAATGGAATCCACTGATCAACAGGAACGGTGGTTTCATTGAACCGAAGGATCGGAACATAGTCAGGGTCGCTTTCAGTGCAACTCGAAGCAGATGCAATAAGCATTGCACTGCAGATCGCACCAACAAACTTGCTGATCTGGAAAGTCATCTCGGCTCCTGTTTGATGACACGGATCGAAACGTTCTCATTGAGGTCGACTCTCGACTCATCCAGATCATTCCGGCCGCGAACCGTGACAATACAGCTGTAACAGCATCCCTCATGCTCAAACGAGGTGGTGATTGAAGCGTGTGTGTACCTATGCTCGAGATCGGTCAGAGCCCGAACTGCAAGCCAGTCGCCACACTTTGGATTGCGTTCTCGGCTTCCCAGGACGACACTGACTCTCGTAGGTTTCGCATGCGTATCAACAATGCTCGCCGCGAGCTTCTCAAGCTTATCTGCTGAGTCCTTCGCGCCGATGAGTTCAGTAGCACCAGGAATTGACTTTTCGAGCTCGTCCGCAAGCCCCTTCTTAAGAAGACCGATGATCCTGCTCTTGACCTTGTCGATCAAGATGTCGCGCAGCCTCTCAACGTCTCCGTCCTTTGCGGCGTTGAATACGCTGCCAGCCGTAACTGCTGCGTCAAGAATTGGAACCCAATCTTTCAGCACCCCCACCGAGTAGCTGCCAGAGGCTTTGACACGTGAACCCGTGAGGGCACCTGCAATCTGCCCGGAAGCGTGAAGAAAACACCTACTCCGGAGCGCATCGTCGTTGGTCATCCTCGCGATATCACCATAATTCCCCTCCCAAGCCATCTGAAGTTTCTTGATGAGCGTGCGGGTCTGATGATCGAGCTCTGACAGAGCATCTTGCTCGGTGAGTCGAGCAAAGCCCCAAGTGTCGAGCCAATTGACAGGATTGCTTCCTACGTACTCATACAACCCCATCCCATCCACGTACCCCAGCTGATCGCGCTGCATGAAGCGCCGCTGGCCGGGGTGGAGCGTGCGCGCCCGGTTGTGGATCAGGCCGATCTCCTCATCGTGCATCAGCCCCTGGTGGCCGAACTCGTTGAGCGTGATTCCATTCGCGTTGCGTTGCGAGCGCAGCGTGGGCGCGGCTTCCAGTGTATCGCCGGCGGCGTTCAGCAGGGCCTCGAAACCGGCTGTGTCGCTCGCGTCGACGACGCCGTCGTTGTTGACATCGGCGCGGGCATATCCATCCAGGTGCGGATAGCTTGTGTGGTACGAGCCCATGTTCGCCACGGCCGTCTCGAACGGCGTGATGTCCCACGTATCCACCACCCCATCCCCGTTCATGTCCCCGCGCACGCCGCGCCAGGCGTTGTAGAGGTAAACCGTGCGCTCGCCGTAGGGCGTGTATTCATAGCGCTCCGCGAGATAGCCGGCCGCGTTGATCATCGCCATGATTGTATAATTGGCCCCCGGAAGTGTCCAGAGGTTTTCGCGGCATTCCTGAAACCCCGCGTCGATCGCAACCTCCCCATCCTGTCTGGTGTACAATCCCGCGGGTCGCCGCACGGGGCGGCCGTGATCCCGTTCGCGGGCCTTCGCTCCTCTCATCGGAAGGAATCCTGAAGCATGAGACTTGCCCCATTCGCCCGGTTCATCCTCGCGCTGGCCGCGCTCTTCGCGGTCCCCCTCATCGCGCGGGCGCAAAGGCCGAACATCCTTTTTCTGTTCGCCGATGACCAGCGGCCGGACACCATCGCCGCGTGGGGCAACCCCGACATCCGCACGCCCAGCATCGATCGGCTGGTCGAGAGCGGCATGAGCTTCCGGCGCAACTACTGCTTCGGCTCGTGGCACGGCGCGGTGTGCGTGCCCAGCCGGGCGATGCTGCACAGCGGGCGCGACATGTTCAACGTCGATGCCCAGATTTCCGGCCGCGTGACGCTCGGCGAACTGCTCCGAAGGAACGGCTACACCACCTTCGGCACGGGCAAGTGGCACAACGGGCGGCCGTCCTTCATCCGCAGCTTCGAGTCCGGGCGCAACATCCTGTTCGGCGGCATGTCGGACCATATGAAAGTCCCCCTGCACGATCTTGCCTCCGACGGCAAGGTCGTTCACGAGCGCGTGGGTGAGAAGCACTCGAGCGAGCTTTTCGCCGATGCGGCCATCGAGTTTCTCCGCGATCACGACGGGACGAAGCCGTTCTTCTGCTATGTCTCGTTCACCGCGCCGCACGATCCGCGCCAGCCGCCGCCGGACTACGCCCGGCGGTACTACGACGATCCCCCGCCGCTTCCGGCCAACTTCCTGCCGCAGCATCCTTTCAACAACGGACAGTTGGTGTTGCGCGATGAAGTCCTCGCCGCCTGGCCCCGCACGGCCGAGGTGATCCAGGATCAGCTTGCGGAGTATTACGGTCTGATTTCGCACATGGATGCGCAGATCGGCCGGATTCTGGAGGCGCTGCGGGGCGTCCCCGGCGGCGAGAACACGATCATCATCTACGCCGCGGACCATGGTCTGGCGATGGGCAGCCACGGGCTGCTCGGCAAGCAGAGCCTGTATGAGCATTCCATGCGATGTCCGCTGGTCATCATCGGCCCCGGTGTGCCCGCGGGAGAATCCACCGATGCGTTCACGTACCTCTTTGACCTCTATCCGACCCTGTGCGATATGGTCGGCATCGAACCGCCGGACGACCTGCGCGGCGTGAGCCTGCGGCCGATCTGGACCGGTGAAGCCCCGGCCGTGCGCGATTCGGTGTTTCTCGCGTACGGCGACATCATGCGCGCGGTGCGCGATGACCGCTGGAAGCTCATCCGCTATCCGCTTCGCAACCACGTGCAGCTCTTCGATCTTCAGGAAGACCCCGGCGAGATGGTGAACTTGGCCAAAAATCCGGACCACGCGGCGCGCATCGTGCGGATGACCGGGCTGATGGGCCGCTGGCAGGAACGCGTGGGGGACGATCAGCCGCTGACGGTGGATGATCCTCAGCCGCTCGAGATCGACCTTACCGGCCACGAACGCAAGCCCGACCAGTGGCAGCCGGATTGGATCGTGGAGAAGTACTTCGGCCGATAAGACGCTTGCTTCGGCCGGTCGCGGGCGATTCCCTGGCCTGACCTGCACCGGCCCGCTAGAATAGCTCACGGATTCCGGTGGATGTCGTGGACGGAGGGTAACGCCCGGCCGGGCGAGAGAGGAGTGCGGGATCGTTGCTCGTCCTGGTGTCCGCAATTCCCCGCGGTCGGCGGCGCGCGATGTCGGCGTGCGTGACGGCGCTGCTCTGTCTGGGCGCACTTATCGCCGCATCCGCACTGGCCGCTGAACCGATCGCCCGCGGGACAGCCCCGAACGCCGCGCGCGACCACTGGGCCTATCAACCGATCCGTGAGCCTGACCTGCCCGCCGTGGCGGACTCCGACTGGCCGACGTCGCCGATCGATCGGTTCATTCTGGCCAGGCTTGAGGCCGCGGGGCTTAGCCCTTCACCGCCTGCCGATCGTCGCACGCTGATCCGTCGGGCGTACATCGACCTGATCGGCCTGCCGCCGACCTATGAACAGGTCGAGTCGTTCGTGCGCGATGAATCGCCCGATGCGTTCGAGAAGGTCGTCGATGAACTGCTCGCTTCGCCGCACTACGGTGAGCGCTGGGGGCGGCACTGGCTCGATGTGGCGCGGTATGCCGACACCAAGGACCTGGTGCTGGCCTTCGGCGCGGATCGGGTGCGGCCGTATGCCTACACCTATCGCGACTACGTGGTGCGCGCCCTTAATGAGGACACTCCTTATGACCGGTTCATTCACGAGCAGCTCGCGGCCGATCGGCTGGACCTCGACGATGAACCCTGGCGGCTGGCCGCCATGGGCTTCCTGACGCTGGGGAGAATGTTCGACAACAACCTGCACGATGTCTACGACGATCAGATCGACACCGTGACGAGCGGCCTGCTGGGGTTGACCGTCAGTTGCGCGCGATGTCACGACCACAAGTACGATGCGATCCCCGCGGCGGATTACTACTCGCTCTACGGGATCTTCGCCGGCAGCGAGGCGCCGATCGATCTGCCGCTCATCGAACCGCCCGCGACGCCCGAGGCGGTGGCATTCGAGGAGGCGCTTTCCGTCAAGCGTCTCGAGTTCCAACGGTTTCTCGATGAACAGTACGATGCCATCCTCGAAAGCGCGCGCCTTCGCGTGACGGACTATCTGATGAAGATCGCCACGCAGCGGCCGGACCCGATCGAGGAGGCGGTCTTCTTCCTCTCGCTCTCGCCCGAGGCCCTGCGGCCCCAGATCGTCGTGCGCTGGCGGCGCTATCTCGCGCACTCCGATCGCGCGGACGACCCGGTCTTCGGGCCGTGGCGCGAGCTGCTGAACCTGCCGACGCGGGATTTCAACGTCGCGGCGAAGATGGTTGTCGAACGATGGCTCGCCCGCCCGTTGGGAACGGCCGCCGGACAGATCAACCCGCTTATGCACGCAGCGCTGAGCGCCGCGAACATCAACACTCGCGCCGATGTGGCGGAGCTCTACGGATCGCTCTTGGTGCGGGCTTATGAAGCGTTCAAATCAACTGAAGGTGTTAAGGATGCCGCGCTCACGCAGCTCCTCAGTCCGCTCGTGGATGAGGGCGGACCGATCCACTTCCCCAAACGCAGCACCTTCGCCTACATGTCGCGCGTCGAGGCCGACAGGTACCACGCTTCACTGCGGGAGATGGATCGCCTGGCCGCGGAATCCCCCCACGCCCCGCCCCGCGCCATGGTTTTGACCGACGGCCCCGAGCCCGTGCAGCCGCGCATCTTCCTGCGCGGCAGTCCGTTCCAGTTGGGCGAAGCCGTCCCGCGACGCTTTCTGAGCGTGCTGGACGGACAGGAGTCGTCGCCCTTTACCGATGGCAGCGGACGACTCGAACTCGCCCGCGCCATCACCGCGGCGGACAACCCGCTGACCAGCCGCGTCATCGTCAACCGCATCTGGATGCACCACTTCGGCGAAGCGCTGGTCTCGACGCCCGGCGATTTCGGCAACCGCAGTTCTCCCCCCACCCACCCGGAGCTTCTGGACCACCTCGCCTGGACGTTCCAGCGCGAGGGATGGTCACTCAAGAAGCTCCACCGAGGCATCCTCCTCTCCCGCGTGTGGCAGCAGGCGAGCGACGATCGGCCGGACTGCCGCCGCGTCGATCCCTACAACCGTCTTGTGTGGCGGGCGAATCGCCGGCGCCTGGATTTCGAATCGATGCGCGACACGCTGCTGGCCGTCTCGGGGCGCCTCGACCCCGTGATCGGCGGGCGCCCCGTGGACGCGGCGGGGGATCCGGATAACCGCAGACGAACGATCTACGGGCTGGTCGATCGCCAGAGCCTCCCGGCCGTCTTCCGCGCGTTCGACTTCGCCGTGCCCGATCAGACCGTTCCGCGGCGCGCCCAGACGACCGTCCCCCAGCAGGCGCTCTTCGCGATGAACTCACCGTTCGTCATCGAGCAGGCCAGGGCGCTGGCCCGGCATCCGGCCGTCGCGCAAGAGACGACCACGCACGGGCGGATCGCCGCGATGTATCGCCGCGTTCTGGCCCGCGCGCCGCTTGAGGAGGAAACCGTTCTGGCCGCTTCGTTCCTCGAACGCGCGACGCACGAAGCCGCGGCTGACCCCCCGCGGCATGTGACCGCCACCGATGACCTCACCCCCTGGGAGCAATTGGCGCAGGTGCTGCTGATGACCAACGAGCTGATGTTCGTCGATTGAGATGAGATGGACCATGTCGAATCACGCCCACGCAGCCGAACCTCGCCCCTTCACCCGCCGCC
>JBGTFI010000685.1:0-4663 GCA_041747335.1 Phycisphaeraceae bacterium
CGGCCACCGCCCTTGCCCGTGGCCGGGCTCTCCATGAGCAGCCGCACCGCCTGTTCGACCCGCCGGACGGACCACGCCTGCTCGATCGCCTTTCTGGCCACGGCCGACTGAGCCTTGGGATCGGTCAGCGCCGCGATCGCCCTGGCCTGCCCCATCGAAAGGCGCTGCTCCGCCACCCAGTCCCGAACGTCAGCGGGGAGGGTCAGCAGACGCAGCAGGTTGGCGATCGTCGAGCGGTCGATCCCGATGCGCCCGGCGATCTGATCGTGTCCTAAATGATGGTTATCAATGAGGTTGCGGAAGGCCTGGGCACGCTCGATGGGGTTGAGATCCTCACGCTGGAGGTTCTCGATGATCGCCCATTCCGCAGCCTGTTGATCGCTCAACTCGCGGACGATGGCGGGGATGGTGGGAAGTTCCGCGAGCTGGGCAGCTCGCCAGCGTCGTTCCCCGGCGACAAGCTGGTAAGTTCCGTCGGGAGCGGGCCGCACAATGATCGGCTGCATGACTCCCTCAGTCCGGATCGAGGCAGCCAGTTGTTCAAGCGCCCCCTGCTCGAACCGCTGGCGCGGCTGATGAGGATTGGGGGCGATCTTGTCCACAGGGAGGTATCGCAGGCGCTCTCCCTCAGCGGACAGGCGGCCTAGTTCGAGGGACACCACGGCAGCGGGTTTGGGGAGGTCCGGCGCCTCGTAGGGCGGGAGGGAGACCTCGACCGGCTGGGACATCAGACTGCTCAGCCCCTTCCCCAGACGCGGTTTGCGACTCTTGGCATTGGACATGGGCGGGCTCCTTGTCGGATCGGTGGACAGACGGAGGCTGGAGTGTACCGTCCCCGGCAGGCGACTGGCAACAACGATGTTCCACGTGGAACATGTTTGCGTAGTTGGCGGCTAGCAGCTAGCAGCTGGCCGATGGCGGATGGTGGTTGGGCCGAACAAACGTGTTCCACGTGGAACACGTTTGCGCAGAGGTGAACGCACATCCGACATAAATGATATAAGTCAATAAATATATGATTTTATATAGTTATGCCATCATCATGCGGCGGTTTGGCGGGTCTGTGAGGGAATCTCCCAGGCGTCATAAACCGGCCTGTGGAATCCGCCGATAGGTCCGTCGGGAAAAGACCTCCAAGTGATCGGAGACGCCATGTCCCCCGGAAGCACGCACGAAGTCAGTGTTGAACAGGGTTCGCCGGAGGCTCGGGAACACCCGGACCAGCTTCAGCAGGTGGAGCAATTACTGCGTCATTTTGAGGAGCTTGAGCGGCAGCTTGACCAGGTGCGCGAGGGGTTGACGCACTCGCATCGGCTGGCGACGCTGGGGACGATCGCGACGATCATCGCGCATGAGTACAACAACATCCTGACCCCGGTAATCACATACGCGCAGATGGCGCTGGCGAGTCCGGATGACCATGCGCTGATGAAGAAAACCGTGGAGAAATCGCTGGCCGGGGCGGAACGTGCGGCGAAGATCTCGTCATCGCTGCTGGGGTTCGCGCAGGAGGCGGACCTGGCGCACGCGGCCAGGGTTCCGGAGGTGGTGGACGACGCGGTGTCGTGCCTGGGACGGCATCCGAGCAAGGATGGGATTGATCTTCAGATTGATGTGCCCGATGTTCTGGTGGCGATCTCGCCGCTTAATCTCCAGCAGGTGCTGCTCAACCTGCTGCTCAACGCGCGGAAGGTGATGCGTCGAACGGGTGGCCGGATGTCGGTGACGGGGCGGGCGACGCCGGACCTGGTTCATCTGGAGGTGGCGGACTCGGGGCCTGGGATTCCAGAGGAGATCCGGGATCGGCTGTTTGAGCCCTTCGTGACGCACCGGCATGACCCGACGGATGCAACCCAGCGGGGCACGGGTCTTGGGCTTTGCATCTGCCGGGACCTGGTGCGTTCGGCGGGGGGGACGATCGGGGTGGAAAGCGTCCCGGGGCAGGGCGCCACGTTTCATCTGACGCTGCCTCGAGCGGCGGACATTTTTGAGACGACATAACGGTGGAAGTCAGGAAAAGTTCACAAGTTCCAGGTTCGCAAGTTGGAAAGCCTGTAAGACCGGGGGTTATAATCACGGTGGTTCGCGCGCGAGCGCGGGCGACCGGTTCATTTTTCACCATGCGCAGGGATGAGGATGGTATGTCGAGAGGCGCGAGTTGTTTCGCGCGGTGAACGGTGTGTCGGGTGGTTGTTCCCGTTCCTGTTCGCGGGGGGGTTGTCGCTGATGGTCGTGGGCCGGGGTGCTGGAGCGGAGGCGGTGCGCGCGCCTGATGCGTTTGAGCGTCACTGCACGGCGTGTCACAACCAGGAGCGAAGGCGCGGGGGCTTGGCGCTGGAGGCGCTGCTTGAAGCACCGCTTTCGCGTGAGGCGCGGCGGGCGTGGCCTCGCGTGCGGGAGATGCTTGAGAGCGGCGAGATGCCCCCGCCCCCGCCCCCGGAATCCCCGGAGGCCCCCGGAAAGCGAGCACGGCCGACGGAGGAGGAGTACGCGGCGATGCTGGGGTGGATTGATTCGGTGCTCGCGCGATCGGGGGGGCAGGGGCCGATCGATCCGGGGCGTGTGACTTTGCGCAGGCTTAATCGTGATGAGTATCGCCGGACGGTGCTGGATCTGACGGGGATCGACTACGAGCCGGCGGCCGATTTTCCGGCGGATGATGTGGGTTACGGTTTTGACAACATCGGGGATGTGCTGAGCGTGTCGCCGGTGCTGATGGAGCGTTATCTGGACGCGGCGCAGGAGATCATGGAGCGGGCGATCACGACGGAGAATCCGCACGAGCGTCGGAGGGTTCGGTATGAAGCAGAGCGGTGGTCCCTGGATGAGGGGGCGGAGGAGTTTGAGCTGGGGGTGATGCTTTATACGAACGCGGCGGTGCGGGTGGCGCATGAATTCCCCGCGACGGGGTCTTACGTGATTCGTGTACGGGCGAGTGCGGATCAGGCGGGGGATGAGCCTGCGCGGATGGCGGTGGGAGTGGGTGATGTGGTGGCCGGGGAGATGGAGGTGACGGGGGCCCGGGGCGATTGGCGGCATTATGAAGTGAGCGTGGATGCGGCGGCCGGTGAGGGGTCGGTGACGGTTGCGTTCGTGAATGACTATTACGTTGAGGAGGCGCCCGAGGGGGTGGCGCGGGATCGGAACCTGGTGGTGGGGTGGGTTGAGGTGGACGGGCCGGTGGGTTTGGATGTGAGCGCGGGTTGGCCTGAGGCGCACCGGCGGATTGTGATTGATAGGCCGGATGAGCGGACGGGGGAGTTGGAGGCTGCGGGTCGGGTGATTGAGCGCTTCGCGGAGCGTGCGTTTCGCCGGCCGGTGGAGCGTGAGAGGGTTGAGCCGCTGATGGGGCTTTATCGGCTGGCGCGAGAGAACGGTGAGGGTTATGAGGGGGCGTTGCGGGTGGCGCTGTCGGCGGTGCTGGTGTCGCCGGAGTTCCTGTTCCGGGTGGAGCGTGATCGCGCGGCCGAAGATCCGGCCGATCCGCGGGCCGGTTGGCGGCTGGATGATTATGAGATCGCTTCACGGCTTTCGTACTTTCTGTGGAGCACGATGCCGGACCGGGAGCTATTGCGGCGTGCGCGGAGCGGGGCGCTTGCGAAGGATGAGACGGTGCGGGCGCAGGCGATTCGGATGCTGGGGGATGAGAAGGCGCGGGCGCTGGGGGAGAACTTCGCGGGGCAGTGGCTGCTTACGCGGAATCTGGCGGCGGCGCAGCCGGATCGGCGGCGGTTCCGGGAGTTTGATGAGGGGCTGCGGGCGGCGATGGGGGAGGAGACGCGCCGGCTGTTTGAGCATGTCGCGCGAGAGGATCGCAGCGTGCTCGAACTGCTGAGCGCCGATTACACGTTCGTGAACGCGAAGCTGGCGGAGCATTACGGGATTGGAATGCCGCAGGAGCGTGATGAGCGCGGCTGGGCGCGGGTGTCGCTGGAGGGGACGGGCAGGCGGGGTGTGCTGGGCCATGCGAGCGTGCTGACGGTGACCTCGAACCCGACGCGCACTTCGCCGGTGAAGCGGGGGTTATGGGTGCTGGATCAACTGCTCAACGATCCCCCGCCGCCGCCGCCGCCGGATGTGCCGGAACTGGAGGAGGAGTCGCGGGAAACCGATTCGCCGCGCTCGCTGCGCGAGCGGATGGAGCTTCATCGTGAGCAGGCGACGTGTCGATCGTGTCACGAGGTGATGGACCCGATCGGTTTCGCGTTTGAGAGGTTCGATGCGATCGGCCGGTATCGGGAGATGGAGTTTGACCTGCCGATTGATGCATCGGGGGAATTGCCGGATGGGACGCGGTTTGTGGGGTTGGAGGGGCTGGTGGGTTTTCTGATGGAGGATCCGGACCGGTTTGTGCGGACGCTTGCGGAAAAAATGTTGACGTACGCGCTGGGCAGGGGATTAGAATATTACGATGCGGCGGCGGTGGACCGGATCTGCGAGGAGGTCCGGGCCGGGGAATACCGCTTTTCGAGCCTGGTGCTGGCGATCGTGACCAGCGATCCTTTCCTGCGACGCCGAGCGAAGGAGCCTGATGATGAGTGATTCCCGGCCGATTTCCCGTCGAACGGTGCTGCGCGGTGTGGGCGCGGCGATGGCGCTGCCGCTCCTGGATGCGATGGGTCCGGTGGGTGCGGCATCGCGGGCGCTGGGGGCGACGGGGGCG
>JBGTFI010000686.1:0-6678 GCA_041747335.1 Phycisphaeraceae bacterium
GACCGATGGGCGGCCGCGGCCGTCGCCGCCGCCGGCCCGACCTCCGCCCGCGCCGAAAACCTTCGGAACCTGCCCTTCAACCTTCAGGTCGGCACGCAGGACACCGCGCACGGACGCATCGAAGTCGCCACGCAGTTCGCAGAGGAACTGGCGAAACTCCACGCCGCCGACCCGGCCGGTTACGTGTACGAATGGATCCCCCACGAGGGGCGCGGCCACGGCATCGACGACCGCTCAAGCGTTGATTGGATGGTCCAATTCACCCGCAACCCCGTGCCCGACAAGGTCGTCTGGGTGCAGGGCTACGACACGCCGTGGCGCGAGTCCAACCCCTCGCGCCGGCGCTTCTACTGGCTGGCGACCCGCCCGGATTACCAGCGCGTTGATGGCCGCACAGACTCCGTCACCGCGGAAATCCGGGACCAGACCATCACCCTCACCGTCGAAGGGTTCGAGACCCTGCGCGTGCGGCTGAATGACCACATGCTCGACCTCGATCAGCCGGTCACGATCCTCGTCAACGGTGAAAAGCGCTTCGAGGGCAAACCCACGCGCACGCTCGCGGCCATGCTCGAAACCTTTGAGGAATACCACGACCCCAACTTCATCTTCACCGCGCAGGTCGAAGTGGAGGTGGGGGAATGACGAAATCCGGATGACGAATGACGAACGACCCAGTGGCCGCACGTTCCGTTCGTTTCGCCCCGGAGGGGCGCGGGTGGGAGCGTCTTCCCCGCCCCGTGCATCCTCCTCTCCCGCGCGCCTTGACCCCACCTGCCCGCGCCGCGATACTCTCCATCATCCGGCGGCCTGCCTTGGCCGCCGCGATTCGGCCGTCAGTGAGTTGCTGGCGGGCGTGGTGCGTGTGTCGGAGGGAGAGACACGCTGCCACGCCCCGGTGGGTGCGAATCCCACCACGGCCTGTTTCAGGTAGGCGGCGCGCGCACCTCCCCGGCCAGGGCGGCTTGGATCGACGCTTCCCCACCTTCCTCCGTTCACCCAACGCCCTGGCCCACGAGCCCCCGCATGATCCCGCGCGACCCGCCCCGACGCCCCCAACTGGGCTTTCTCTACTTCCCCCCCTACCGCGTCCAGGGCGTCTCCATCGCCGGCGAGGAAACCTCCCTCCAGATCCCCGAACTCGACCTGGGCTTCGACATCGGCCGCTGCCCCCGCGCCATGCTCACCAGCAAGTACATCGCGCTGAGCCACGGGCACATGGATCACTCGGCCGGGATCGCCTACTACTTCTCCCAGCGAAACTTTCAGGGCATGGGTACGGGCACCATCGTCTGCCACCCCGCCCTCGAAAAACCCATCCACAATGTCATGCGCGCCTGGGTCGATATCGAAACTCAGCGCACCCCCTACGAAGTCATCGCCCTGGCGCCCGATGGCGAGGTCGAGATCAAGAACCACCTCTTCCTGCGCGGGTTCGAGGTCAATCACACCGTCCCCGCGATGGGCTTTACCGTCATCGAAAAACGCAGCAAGCTGCGCCCGGAACTCGTCGGCCTGCCGCAGGAAAAGATCGTCGAACTCAAGAACCAGGGCCACGCGATCACCGACATCCACGAGATCCCCCTGATCTGCTACACCGGCGACACCGCCTGGGGCACCCACTTCGACCGCCCGGATGTCATCGAAGCCCGCATCCTCATCACCGAATGCACATTCATGGAGGCCGACCACCGCAAACGCGCTGGCATCGGCAAGCATCTGCACCTGGATGACATCGTCTCCCTCACCGAACGCAGCAAGGCCGAGGCCATCATCCTCACCCACCTCTCCCGCCGTACACACCTCAGCCAGGTCAACAAGATGCTCGACCTGGCCATCCCCAAACGCCACCGCCACCGCGTCTTCGTCCTGATGGACAGCCGAAACAACCGCGCTCGCTACGAGCAGCAGGTGCGCGAGGCCCAGGCGGCCGGCGTGGGCGTCGCCGACGCGCAGGATGAGGACGAATAAGAGCGCGCGCCGTCAATCCCACGAGCCATCCGCTACAATCCTTCGAATGACCGATCGTTCAGCCATCGTGACCCGCTTCGCCCCCAGCCCCACGGGGGAGCTGCACATCGGCGGGGCGCGCACCGCGCTCTTCAACTGGGCGCTTGCCCGGCGTCACGGTGGAAAGTTCATCCTGCGCCTCGAAGACACCGACCGCGCCCGTTCCAGCGAAGCCTCCACCCGCCGCATCATCGCCGACCTCAAGTGGTTAGGGATCGACTGGGATGAAGGCCCGGATATCGAAGGCGATTCGCTGGAAGACTGGCTCAAACCCGATGCGCCGATCGTGAAGAGGGGCGATCAGGAATCGTATTTCCAGAGCGAGCGGCTCGATATCTACAGGCGTTACATCGATCAACTGCTCGAGTCCGGCCGGGCGTACAAGTGTTTCAAGACGCCCGAGGAACTCGACGCCATGCGCCAGGCGGCGCGGGCCGCGGGGAAGGCCATCGCGTACGACCCCGCCGAGTCGCGCTCGCTGACGAGCGCACAGATCGCGGCGTTGGAGGCCCAGGGCAGGCCGTATGTCGTCCGCTTCGCCATGCCGGACCACGCCATCACCGTGCGCGACGCCGTGCTGGGCGATGTGACCGTCGAACCATCCCAGCTCGAGGATTTCGTCATCGTCAAGGCCGACGGTTTTCCGACGTTCCACTTCGCGGTGGTGGTCGATGACTCCACGATGGGCGTCACCCACGTCATGCGCGGGCAGGAACACCTGGCCAACACCCCCAAGCACATCGCTCTTCAGGAGGCGCTGGGGTTCGATCACCCGGTCTACGCCCACATCCCGCTGATCTTCAACCCGGATGGTTCGAAGATGTCCAAGCGCGACAAGGCCAAGGCGGCGCGGGCGGCGGGGAGGGAGCATGTCCGATCCCTTGCGGAAGTCGATGGGTGGATTGAGGATGTGGTGCGGGATGGCCGGAGCGACGCGAACTATATGGCACGCCCCGAATCGGCGTTCTCGGAGGCGGATGTTCGAGCCTTTCTTGACGGCAAGAACGATCATACCCACATCGCCGGCATGATCGCCTTCAAGCTGGGCGTCCCGCTTCCCGAAATCGACACCGCCGACTTCCGCGACAGCGGCTACCTCCCCCACGCCCTCAACAACTACCTCGCCCTGCTGGGCTGGAATCCCGGCGGGGATGTCGAGCGCTTCGACATGGAATTCCTCCGGCAGAACTTCAGCATCGAGCGCATCGGCAAGTCCAACGCGAAGTTCGACCGTGAGAAGCTGCTGGCGTTCAATCAGGAGGCGATCGCGAAACTGCCGGAAAGCGAATTTCGTCACCAGTTGTGGAACGTCAACACCTGGGCTGGAAGGTCGTGGTATGCGCGTTACTTTGACGGCCCGGACGATCCACTCTTCATCGCCTTCGCCCGCGCCTATCAACCCCGCAGCCGCACACTGCGCGATCCGGAGCATCTTGGCGCGTTCTTCTTCAAGAAGACCGAGGACATCACCTACGACCTCTCCGACAAGAACATCCACAAGACCCTCCTCAAGAACGACGGCGAAGGCAAGGGTGTTCTCGACGCCATCCGGCCCATCCTCAAGGCCGTCGATCCCTGGTCCGGGGCCGCGGCCCAGGCCGCCCTCGAAAAGTTCGCCGAAACCCGGAATCTCAAGCTCGGCGCGATCGCCCAGCCGCTGCGCATCGCCATCAGCGGCACCACCGTCACGCCGCCGCTCGACCTTACCCTCGAAATTCTGGGCGGGCCGGCAGTCCTCCACCGGATTCAATGGTGCCTCATCCAATCTTCACCTCCTACCCACTCCCTAAACCCCTAATCCCCAACCCCCCCACCCCCACCATGCCCCTGATCGTCACCGGAAGCATCGGCATCGACACCGTCGTCACCCCCAGCGAGCGCGCGGAGAACGTTCTGGGCGGCTCGTGCGTCTACTTCGCCGCCGCCGCGAGCTTCTTCACGCCCGTCCGCCTGGTCGCCGCCGTCGGCGAGGACTTCCCCGAAGAACACCTGGCCGTCTTCTCCCACTTCAACATCGACACCGCCGGCCTCGAAAAACGCGCCGGATCCAAGACCTTCCGCTGGACCGGCCGGTATCGCGACAACATGAACGACCGCGACACGCTCGAGGTCCAGACCAACGTCCTCTCCGAGCGCCTGCCCGAAGTGCCGCAGCGCTTCCGCGACAGCCGCTACATCTTCCTGGCCAACACCCATCCATCGGGTCAGATGGAGCTTCTCAAGTCATTTCCCGATGCCTCGCTGGTGGTGGCGGACACGATGGACCTGTGGATCAACAACGCCCGACCCGAACTCGAGACCCTTCTCAGGCACATCGACGGGCTGGTGCTCAACGATTCCGAGGCCACGCTCCTCACCGGGCAGACCAACATGGTCGCCGCCTCCAACGCGATCATCGAGATGGGCCCGAAGTTCGTGGTCATCAAGAAGGGCGAGCACGGCTGCCTGCTCAACCACACCGACGGCCTGGCGGTGCTGCACGCGTACCCGGCTTTGAACGTGGTGGACCCGACGGGCGCCGGCGACAGCTTCGCCGGGGGCATGATGGGATACCTCGCTTCCACCGGCCGCGTCGACCTCCCCGCCATCAAACGCGCCCTCGCCTACGGAACCATCGTCGCCAGCTACACCATCGAATCCTTCAGCCTCGAACGCCTCCGCGAAATCGGACGCCGCGAGATCGACCAGCGACTCGCCGAGTTCGCCCAGTACGTGCGATTCGATTGAACCAGCCCGCCCGCGCTCGGCGCACCCTTCGCCCGAGGCGCTCCACCAATCGACCCCGACTCAGGGAGTAACGCACCATGCTCATCGCCGTCACCGGCGCCACAGGGTTCCTCGGCCGGTACATCGTCAACCGCCTCCTCGAAGCCGGACACCGCTGCCGCTGCTGGCATCGCCCGCAGAGCGACCGCGGCGGGTTCGTTCCCGGCGACATCGAATGGATCGAAGGCCGACTCAACGATGAAGACGCCGCCCGCGCCCTGGTGCAGGGCGCCGACGCCCTGGTTCACAGCGCCCTCGAGCGCACCGAGGCCGGGTGGTCCGCGGCCACGGAGTCGCTCATCCCCTACCTCGAGCGCAACTTCATCGGCAGCATCCGCCTGATGCAGCGCGCCAAGGCCGCCGGCGCGGCCCGATGCGTCATGCTCTCCACCTGCGCCGTCCACGATGTCATCCTTCCGGACCGCAAACTTGACGAAGCACACCCCACCTGGGCCAGGTCGCACTACGGGGCGCACAAGGCCGCGATCGAGTCTTTCGTTCATTCCTTCGGCTTCGGCGAGGGCTGGCCGGTCTGCGCCCTGCGACCCACCGGCATCTACGGCCTCTCCCACCCGATCGAAGAGAGCAAGTGGCTCGATCTCGTCCGAAAGGTCAAGCGCGGCCAGCCCATCGCCTCGGCGGCCGGCGGAAAGGAAGTCCACGCCGCCGACGTCGCCAAAGCCGTCGAGATCCTTCTCCACGCCGATGCGGGCGCGATCACCGGGCAGGCGTTCAACTGCTATGACCTCTACGTCGCCGTGCAGGACATCGCCATGATCGCCCGCGCCCTCACCGGCAGCTCCAGCGAGATCGAGATGCTCAACGCCGGCCCGAAGAACCAGATCGACACGACAAAGCTGCGCGCCCTGGGCATGGCCTTCGGCGGGAGGCCTCTGCTCGAAAAGACCATCGCGGAACTCGTTTCCGCCGCGTAAGCCAACCCCTTCCACTCAACTCTCCGCGCGCCTGCTATACTGTCTCTATCAGTGCGCCATGTCGCCCACGACCCGCGCGGCCAAGGTTTCTTGGAACGGTCCGCGCCACTGGAAGGGTCGGTACCGAGCGCAGGGAGGCGAAGCCATGTCCGATGCGACCGCGGTTGTCACCGAGCCTGACCGTCCGGCGCCCATGCGCGTCAAGCGGCCCGTCGTCGTCGAGTCACCGCCACCCGATGCGCCGGGGACCATCCGCAAGCCCCCGCGCATCCTCGCCTTCATGAACCAGAAGGGCGGGGTCGGCAAGACCACCACCGCCGTGAACATCGGTGCCGCGCTGGCCGAGGCCGGACACCGTGTCCTGCTGATCGACCTCGATCCCCAGGCCCACATGACCCTCCACGTCGGCATCGATCCCTCCGCCACGGAACACACCCTCTACGACCTCATGACCGACGACGACGTCGCCGCCGCCGACATCACCCACCAGATCGGTGAGCGCCTCGCCGTCCTGCCCGCGGAGGTCAACCTCGCCGGCGCGGAGACGGAACTCGCCCCCCGCATGGCCACCGGACTCGCCCAGCGCATCCTCAAACACAAGTGCGGGGCGCTGCTCGATCCCGCCGCGAACCTCTTCGATTACGCGGTCATCGACTGCCCCCCCAGCCTCGGGCTGCTCACCATCAACGCGCTCACCCTCGCCGGCGAGGTCATCGTCCCCATGCAGGCGCACTTCCTGGCGCTGCAGGGGCTTTCCAAGCTCCTTGAAACAGTCCTCCTGATCCGCCAGTCCTTCAACCCCGCGCTCACCGTCGCCGGGGTCGTCCTGTGCATGCACGAGAAGCAGACCATCCTCGCCCAGGAGGTCATGGGCGACCTCCAGTCCTTCCTGGCTGAATCCCACGGACGCGACCTGCCCTGGTCCGGCGCCACCCTGTTTGACCCCCCCGTCCGCCGGAACATCAAA
>JBGTFI010000687.1:0-8437 GCA_041747335.1 Phycisphaeraceae bacterium
CGCCGCCCGCGCCCCGGCCGGGGCGGCATCCCGCCACGTCGCCAGGCCCAGCGCCAGCCCCACCACCGACAAGGTCAACATCATTCCCGCGAGTCGCGTACCGGCCATGAGATTCTCCTGAAGGTTCTACCGAGTGTGCGAGGTTCTACGTCAATCGACCCCGCATGGTTTTAGCGTCGCACCGCTCCCTTTTCAAACCCGATTCCGTCTTCTTTTCTCAGCGTCCCGCGCACTTTTTCCCACACCGCCTCCACGCTCACACGCGAAATCAGAGTCTGGTCATCCCGATGCCGGCGATAGGGGCGGACCTCGGCCTGCGTTGACTCGGCACGGATGACGGCCTGCTCCCGCCGGTAGGGGCCGACGGAGGCCGGGTCGGTCGGCCCGAAGATGGCGACGATCGGCCGATCAAACCCCACCGCCACGTGTAGCGGGGCCGAGTCGTTCCCCACCAGCACCGCGCATTCCTCCACCAGGGCCATCATCCGGCCTACAGTCGTTTGAGGGGCGATGACGCGCGGATCCCCCTCGAAGGCATCAAGCAGCGGCTGAATCATCTCCCGCTCCGACCCGGACGCGATGACCACGATCGCGCCGAGGTCCGCGGGGGGGTGGTCCAGAAGCCGGCGGGCGATCTCCCGGAAGTTCTCAATCGGCCAGCACTTACAAAGCCACTGGGCCGTTGGAGCGATGCAGGCGTAGGGGATGGTGGGATCGAGGCGGCGCTGCTGGAAGAGTTCTCCCCGCCAGCTGAGATCCTCTGGCGGGGTATACAGCCGCAGGTCTCGCACCGGGTGATAACCCGCCGCCTCGAGCAGCCCCAGCATCCGGTCCACTGTGTGCGCCCCGGAATCCACCCGGACCCGCCGGTTGTAGGCCAAAAACGCGCCCTCCCGGGCATCGGCGAAGCCGAATCGCAGGGCAGCCCCTGTCGCCCGCGTAATAAACCCTGAACGCGCAAGGCCTTGCAGATCAAACACCGCGTCGTAGCCCTGCCCCCGAATAGTTCGAAGCCAACGCATCGCCTCGAGCGCCACCGCCGGGCTTTGCCAGGCCCTGCCGAAACGCGCGCGGGGGAAGGCGATCGCCTCCGTCAGGTCCGGATGGCAGCGGATGGCGTCCACGAACGGTTCGTTCACCAGCCAGTCGATCCGCGCCTCGGGATGCGCCCGGCGGAGCGTCACCAGGGCAGGAACCGTTCGGCAGACATCCCCCAGAGCGGTCGGCCGAACGATCAGAATGCGTTTGAGGGCGTCCGGCGGTACCGGTGAGGCGGGTGTTGATGTCCTGGGCTTCGCCAGCCGATCCTCCTTCATGGGGAGCTACTATAATCCGCCGCCCCTCGCCCGGTCAGGATGATTCGTTCCAAGGTTCTTATCATGGCGTTCCATCGGATCACGCTTCTGACGATTCTCGCCGCCGCGGGCCTGGGGCTTGGGGGGTGCGGGGACAGCCCGGCCGGGGCCATGCGCGATTTCGAGGCCAAGTGGCACGACGCGATCAACTTCCGTGAGGATGAGAAGCTCTTTGACCTGCTGGATGTCGAATCCCAGCGCCGATTGCGTCTGGATCTTGAGCGCCTGCGCGGGCTGGATCCCACCGAGCAGGGGCGGGTGATCGACAAGCTCGGTGGGGCGCGTGTGGAATCGCTCGTTCAGGTCACCCCGGAGCAGTACTTCAAGCTTCTGTGGAACCGCGTCACCGACGGCAAGCGCCCGCTGATGCGCATCCGCGAGCACGATGACCGCACCGGCTACATGATCCTCTCGCTCGACGGAGTCGATCAGGAGCTGATGCTTAGGTTCGAAGGCGGCCGGTGGGTCTGGCGTCTTCCGCCGCAGACGGTGGGTTTCGATGCGCCCCCGCCGCTGGCGAGCGGGGAACCGTAGGGGCTATTGCGGACCGGTTCGTTGGCCGGACAGGTTGGCAGTGGGCGGGTTGCACGGTTGTCCAACCGGGAGCGGGGGAGGGATTGGGGTACCTGATTCATCCTCTCATAGCCATCCTGCTCGCGCCCCGATACTTCCAGACCGGATTCACAACCGACTCAGGCTCATCGAGCAAAAGGTCCAGGACCGGCGGGCTCATCGCGAGCAATCCCCGGTCTGCCGGGCTATGAGCATGGATCGCCGCGCTGAGCGCGGCGGCCAGCACACGGAGTCTGTCGGTCGACACTTCAGCGCGTTGTAGATCGGATTGCGGTACAGGCGAAGAATCCACTTGTGGCCGAGGGGACAGTTGATTAAGCAGAATCGAAATGTCACTGCTCGATCGGTTCGCGATCGCCACGTCCGGCATGCCGTCCGCGTTGAAGTCTTGAATGACGATGGCGAACGGCCTGATGCCCGTGAGGTATCGCCGCTCGTAATGGAAGGTGCCGTCGCCCTTGCCCAGAAGCACGGAGAAATCCCCGGTCACGTCATTGGTCACGGCCAGGTCCAGCACGCCGTCGCGATCAAAGTCGCCCACGCTCAGCGCTCGCGGACGTTCGCCCACGACGAATCTCACTTCGTCCTCAAAGGTTCCGTCCCCACCGCCCAGAAGGACGGAGAGGTCATTGCTGTCAAGGTTCGTCACCGCCAGATCGAGGTGGCGGTCGGCATTGAAATCCGCCGCTACGATGGCTGAGGTTCCCTCGCCGGCGCCGAAATAGGTCGTGGTTAAGAAAAGACCGTCGCCGGTCCCGATCTTGATGACCACACCTTCAACGCCCCCACGGCCATTCGAGAGAGCCAGGTCGACAAGCCCGTCGCCGTTGAAGTCGCCCGCAACGATGCCGGTCGGCTCCGAGCCGGCCACGAAGAAGATCTGACGCTGCAAAGTCCCGTCGCCATTGCCGAGAAGGATGGAAACGCCGCCGCTGACATTGTTCGCCACCGCCACATCCGTAAACCCATCCCCGTTGAGGTCGCTCGTCACCACCGATACCGGCGACAGCCCCGCGCGATAGATCCGGGGACTCTCGAAAGTCCCGTCGCCTCGGCCGAGCAGGACCGCGATCTCTACCGTGGTGAGGTTCGTCGTCACCAGATCAACGACCCCGTCACCGTTGAGGTCAGTGGTGGTGACCGCGACCGGGCGCGTACCGGCACTGAAGCGCTGCTCATCCCGGAAGGTTCCATCGGGGTTGCCCAGCAGGATCGACACCGTATTACTGACGTAATTGGCCGTCGCCAGGTCCGCGACGCCGTCGCCGTCGAAGTCCTCGACGACCATGGCCCGCGGGTTGGTGGTGACGCTCATGGTCGGCGGTCGAACGGGAAAGGTGCCGTCGCCATTCCCCAGCAGGAGCGTGATGTCCAGACTTTCAGCCCCGTAATTGACCACGCCGAGGTCCGTCGCGCCATCTCGATTGAAATCGCCCGTGACCATCGCCGAGGGAAGACTGCCGACGGCGGCGCTCGCCCCCGCATCAAATGTCCCATCACCGTTGCCGGGGAATACCCACGCTTGTTTCTGGGTCCGATCGATCGCCGCGAGATCCAACAGGCCGTCGTCGTCGAAGTCCGCCGCCGTGAGGTCGTGAGGACTGAATCCAAGTTCGATGGGATCGCCTCGCTCAAAGACTCCAGAACTCCCCCCCAGAAACATTGAAACGCCGCTCACTGAATCATCGCCCACGGCAATATCCAGATGGCCGTCGCCGTTGAAATCTCGCGTCAGAATGGCGCCGATGTTTGTCGTCAGGTCATAACGCTGCGGTTGTTCGTACGTCCGATCTCCACGGCCTAGAAGCACCCAAAGAGAGGTCTGAGCGCTCGCGGCAAGGTCAGGCAGACCGTCCTTGTTGAAGTCACCAGTGATTAGTCGCTTCAGGCCGGATTCCAGAGTGATCGACTGCTCAGGCTGGAAGGTGCCATCGCCGTTACCCGCGTGGATGCGGATGGCGCTGCCTACGGCGGTGGCGAAGTCCATGAGATGGTCACCATCGAAATCTCCCGCGGTGAGGCCGGCGATGGTGGTCACCGCGAATCGACGCTGATCCTGGAATGTCCCATCGCCATTGCCCAACAGAAGTGAAACGTCGCGATCAACGTCATTCCCGGCCAGCAGATCCATCACGCCATCATGGTTGAAGTCCGCGGTCAGTACACGCACAGCGGACCTTCCAACGGCATGGAACATGGGTTCATCGAAGCTGCCATCCCCGCGGCCGAGATGCACCTTGATGAATCCGAATCGGCCCGAAATCGGATACGGAACCGCGAGGTCGAGGATTCCATCGCAATTGAAGTCGGCGGCGGCGGCGTTCTGTGCCGACGAGCCGGTATGCAACTTCGGTCCGGGAAAGATCGGGCCTGTGGAGAGCCGAGGCACACCAGCCAGCGTGGCTTCAAAACCCTCCACATCGAAAGTATCCACAGCGCCGCTGGCGTCAAAATCCGCGACGGCCAGAAGGTTCACCATTGGAAACCTGCTTTCATAAGCAGGCCGATCCGCCAGCGCCAGCTCGAGGGGGGCGACATCCAGGGCGTCAAACACTCCATCCCCATTGAGATCACCAAGGAGGGCCGTCGCGGCGAGCAGCAGGCGCGGTTCGAGTGGTTCAAGACCTCGAAACCAACCAGAACCATGAGGCGTGATGCTGGTTGCCTGGCCGCGACGTGGCGGGAAGCCAGACCGATCGCTGCCCTGTCGGAACATACGGGAACCCTTGCCGGCCATCTGTGTGTCTCCCTGCCAGAAGTGGATCCTTCAACCCGAAACTATACCGGCAGTATATCCCTCCGATGCCGGCAAGCCAAGAACGAGCAGCGTCATCACGGCGCGTGCCCCCCACCCCCGTCCCCCTACACCGCCCCCGCTTCCTCACGTGCCGCCCCCTCCCCCACGGGCTGGGTTCCCGGCCCCTCCGTGAAGCGTGACCAGAGGTCGTGAACGTGAAATGGCTCGCTCGCCTCCGGGCAGTCGGTGCGGTAGTGGACGCCGCGGGATTCCGCGCGCCAGAGGGCGGCGTGCGTGACCAGCGCGCCGGTCAGCAGCAGGTTCTGGACCTCCCATCCGGCGCGTTCATCGAAGATCTTGTCGAGGGTGTAACGCGCCCAGAAGTCGAACATTTCGGCCACTTCCTCGAGGCGATCGCCCCGGCGCTCGATGCCCACGTGGCGCCAGAGGACCGAGCGCAGGCTCGAGCGCACGTCGGCGAGATCGAGTTCGGAGCGTTCGGATAGGGGGATGTCGGAGACGATCTTCGGCGGGCGCGCGCCGACGGCGGCGCGGTCGGTGCGATCGGCTGTCTCCTGGCAGACCCGGCCGGCGATTTCGCCGAAGACCAGCCCTTCGAGGAGGCTGTTGCTCGCCAGACGGTTGGCGCCGTGGAGGCCGGTGCAGGCGGCTTCGCCGCAGGCGTACAGCCCCGGAACGCTAGAGCGCGCTTCGAGGTCCGTCCGAACGCCCCCGACCATGTAATGCGCCGAGGGGTGGATGGGGATCGGATCCTGCGCCGGATCGATCTCGAACTTGCGAAGCTGATCCGTGATTCCGGGGAAGCGCTTGCGGAAGCGCTCGGCGTCGATGCCGCGGCAGTCGAGGTAGACGTGGGCGCTGCCGGTCTTGGCCATCTGGGCGAGGATCGCACGTGAGACGATGTCGCGCGGAGCAAGCTCGGCCTGGGGATGGTAATCGGGCATGAAGCGGTGCCCGTGACGATCGGTCAGGAGAGCGCCCTCGCCGCGCACCGCCTCGCTGATGAGCTGCCTGGCAGCCCCGGCCACGTACAAAGTGGTGGGATGGAACTGCATGAACGCGGCGTCCATGATCTGCGCCCCGGCGCGGTACGCCATCGCCAGCCCGTCGCCGGTGGCGACGGCGGGATTGGTCGATTCGCGGTACATCTGCCCGCACCCGCCGCTTGCGAGGATCGTGGCGCGTGCCCAGATGACCTGCAGCCCGTAGCGCGGATGGTGCGTGATCGCCCCGATGCAGGGGCTTGCCGCGCCATCCGCGGCGCCGTTGAGCGTGATGAGGTCCAGCACGAAACAGTTTGAGAACAGCCGTATGCGCTCGTTCCCGCGCGCCTGCTCGATCAGGACGCGCGCCAGTTCTTTCCCCGTGGCGTCGCCGTCGCTATGGACGATGCGCGGGTGCGAGTGTCCGCCCTCGCGTCCCAGTGCGATCTCGCCTTTGGCCGTGCGATCGATGCGCATTCCCCAGCGAAGAAGCTCCTCGATGCGGTGCGGCGCCTGTTCGACGACCAGCCGTACGGCTGGGACATCGCAAAGCCCCGCGCCTGCGGTGAGGGTGTCGGCGATGTGGTCGTCGAAGGAGTCCGCCCGGTCGAGGACGGCCGCGACGCCGCCCTGGGCCCAGAAGGTGTTGGAATCCTGGAGGTCGGCCTTGGTGGCGAGGATTACGTCACTGTGCTGGGCCGCGGCCAGGGCCGCGCGCATCCCCGCCACCCCGGACCCGATCACCAGCACATCGGTGAAGATCTGCGGGAGCAGCATTGCCCGGAAGGGGATCAGGTAACGGCGCTCTCGAAAGACGGGGTTCATGATCGGGGGTGATGCTCGGCCGGGTTGCGGGGCCTCACCGCGACGCCGCGAGCGCGCCCTCTTTTCGGAACGCCGCACTGGGGAGGGGAATGCCCGATTCGGTGAGCAGCCTGCGAATCTCGCCGGGGGGTTCGTAGTGAATCCATCCGGAGACGCGATACGCTCCGTCCGTCAGGTTGCCCGCGCCCGTCGCCAGCGCCAGGGGCATGACGACCAGTTGCTCGCCCTGGGCCGGGAGCGTGCGGTTGGACAGGTCTCGGAAGGTGACCGCGGGGCGATGGTCTGCGTCAAAGGTCAGGTGGTAGCGCTTGAGCGGGAGGGCGACCTCGTTGGGGTTGGTCAGCCTCGCGGTCACCTCGATGCGGGCGCCCTGCTCGGTCTGCTCGGTGAGGTTGACGGCGACGATCTCCACCTCCGGCTGGCGGATCTTGTACCACGGGGTCGTGCGCGGGCCCTGACGCTGGCAACCGGCGACGGCCGCGAGCATCAGCATGATGAAGATGAATCGATGACGGGCCAACGCGGGTTCTCCGAACAGGGTGGAGTGCCGAGGTCCAGCGGCGCAAGCACCTTCCAGGCGCAGAAGACTTCCGGATAGCCGCACCAGGGGCAGGAGATCATCATCTCGCGCCGCGGCCGGGGAACGGCGATCCGCTGACGGCAATCGCGGCAGGTTCGGTGCTGACTGATTCGCCGACGAACGAACATCACCTGGCCTCGAGATCACGGAATCCGCCGCCGCGGAGGACGCCTACGCCGGGGGGCATCATAGCCGAGACGGCGGATCGCCGCAGGGGGAGGGAAGGGGCCGATTCAGATCCTGGCCCCGCGGGCTGGGAATCACTGCCCTCCAAACCGCGCTTCGTAAGGCGTTTGCCACACCATCCCCGACTCGAAACACACAACACACAACACATAACTCACAACGCACAACTCAATCACACTTCGTCAACTCATACAGAAACACCGCCGCCGACATCGCCACGTTCAGGGAATCGACCCCCTGACGCATCGGGATCGTCACACGACGATCGCACAGCTTCACCCAGCGCGGCTCAAGTCCGGCATCCTCACTGCCCAGCAGGATGGCCCTGCGGGGCGCGAAGCCCCGACCATGAACCTGAGAAAGCGGTTGGGCAGCGGCGTCCAGCACCGTCGCGATGCTCTCGAAACCCCAGCGCTCGCCCAGAGATTTCAAGTCGCGCTCAAGATCAAGACTCTTGACCAGCGGAACCGTGAAGACCGACCCCATCGAGACGCGCACGGCGTAACGGAAGAACGGGCTGGTCCCGCGCTCTCCCAGCACCACGGCCACGGCGCCGAAGGCCGCAGCGCAGCGGATGATGGCCCCCAGGTTCTGCGCGTTGCGCACCTGCGGGAGGACCAGCAGCGTGGCCGAATGGGTATCACTTTCATCGATCACCCGCTCCAGCACGCGATCGAGGTCCGTGTACACCCGCTGCCGCGCAACCGCCAGCACGCCCATGTGAAACTTGAAACCGACGATTCGCTGCAGGAGCGTTTCCGGAGCCGTGTAGATCGGCACGCCCGGCCGCGCGATCCGCTCAAACTCCGCGGCCCTTGCCGGCGTGACCAGCACCGAGACCGTCTCGAAATCGCTGCGAAGCAGCCTCTCCACCACCAGCGCGCCCTCAGCCATGAACAGATCCCCGCGCTCCGCGAGGTCTCCGTCCGTCAGGTTGCGATAGAGCGCCACCCGCGGGTCATCCAGTGAATCGATGGGAATCGTACTCATTACGTCGTACACCAACTCGACCTCGCCACCGACAGACCAAGACAATCTCTGACAGTGGGGCGGGCGTCCCGACCGCCATCAGGCCAAAGGCCTGAAAGGAGTCTCACGTAAGGCACCGCTGGCAACAGTATTCAGTGTTGGAACGTCCGGTGATTCATGTACGGGCGGGCAAGCCACCGTTGGTTCT
>JBGTFI010000688.1:0-4903 GCA_041747335.1 Phycisphaeraceae bacterium
AGCCCCGCCCCTTGGCGGCCGGGAAGTCCAGCCGCAACTCGCCCATCCCCAGCCGGGCGACAATCGGCGCCCGCCCGGGCTGGAAACCCATCAACCCGTCCCACGCGGGGACCGAGGCATAGGTGACCGGCTCGGCGATCAGTTCGGCGTCAGGGGTGACCAGGCGGCAGTGAAACGTGTCGGGCATGGTGGGGTCCTCTGGAGGTCGGGGATGAGTATAGGAGCGGAGCAACCGCCGGGGCGACCGCGAAGGCGGCATGCGCGTGTTCACCGGCACCGGCGTTTCGCCCGTCGTGGACTGGTCCGGAGCGAAAAACAGCGCAATGAAAAGCCCACGCGTCCCAGATGCGACCGGAGGTCCAGAAGGCGGGACGCGTGAGCGCGAGTTAACAAATAGATACCAGCCTGTCAGAGTCGACGTCGGCGAACCGCCGGCACCATGGCGGCCGCGAGGAGGGCGAAGGCGCCGGGGGCGGGGACGACGGCGAGGCTGTAGACCTGGTTGCTGAAGCCCAGGTTTCCCACGAGAGTCGCGGTTCCGGTATCGAGGTTGATGGTGTAGAAGCCTCCGACGCCATCGATGCCGGTGAGGATGGCGTAGGCGGTGTCAACTCCGTTGGAATCAGTGAAGATGTCGAAGCCGGTGTAGACGTCGGTGTCGACGCCGAGCGAGCCGATGGTGGTGAGGACGCCATCGTTATTGGCGATGGTGACGAGGGTGTTGAGGCCGTAGTCGATCCCGTACTGCTGGGTGGTGGTCGCCCCGGCGAAGTTCTGGGTGTAGGCGTTGTCGATTACTCTGGCGGGACTGCCGTCGTTGACATCTCCGTCGGCGTAGAAAAGGCTGGTGAAGGCCGTGGCGGTGCCGGTGTTGGGGTTGTAGACGATGTTCTGGGCGCTGTCGGTCACCACGCGGAGGCGATCGATGGTGGGGTTGAAATCCATGCCCAAGAAGAAGGTGTTGGTGGTAGCCCCAACGTTCATGCTGGACACCTGGGTGAGCTGAGCGTTGGCGAGGTTGACAGTGAAGTACGCGTCCGCGCTGTCGAGGTAACCGTATAGCTCTCCGGTGGCGGGGCGGAAGTCGATGGCGTCGAGGAATGCTCCGTCGCCCCCGAAGTCAGCGATGACGGTGACATTGCCGGGGTCGTTTGAGAGGAAGCTGACGAGTGACGAGCCGCCGTTGCCGATGGCGTAGACGGTTTGTTGGGCGGTCGCGGTCGCGGCGGTGGCGGCCGCGACGAGAATCACGGTTTTCAATGTGTGCATGGTTATCTCCATGGAAATCCGACGCCCGACGGATCGGATGGTCGGATGACCGTTTAGTGACTCATGATTGGATCGGACGCATCTTGGATCAGCGGAGAACACCGTTGAGCCCGTTGGGGAAGAACCCGCCGGGCTGGCCGTCGGGATTGAGATAGACGATGTTGAGGACCTGCTGGGCGGTGCGGCTGAATATGATGCCGTCGGCGTCGGCGGGCACGATATTGGCTACCCCGTCCACAGTGATGCCCTGATCGAGATCGGTCGGGCCGTCGAGGGAGTCGCGGGCGTCGGAGATGGCGTTGGCGGCGTCCTCGAGCCCGCGGGCCAGCAGCGTCGTGCGGATGTTCGAGGCGTGATACGCCTCCGCCGCGAGAATGCCGGCCGCGGCTTCGAGGAAGTTGCGGTTGGCCAGGAGGCGTGCCGCCCCCTTGTACGCGGTCACGCCGACATCCTCGAAGATGAACGCTCCGAGAAGGAAGTTGTCTTCGTTCGCGAACGGATCGAAAGAGGCTCCGAGTCCGGCCGCTTGGGCGGCGGCGTCGAAGCTCTCGCGGAGGTTGATGGCCGGACGAGCGACGCGGGCATTCCCCAACGCGGCCCGAAGAAAACGGACGTGCGCGATCTCGTCCTCGGCGATCTCCTGCGCGTACTGCTGAATCAGCGGGGTCGCGAAGGGGACCATCGGGTTGTTCTTGACAACAACATCACCCATCTTCCCGACACCGTCGACGCCGACACCCTGCGCCGAGATGCCGGTTCCGAACACCGCGTACGAGTAAAACTCGGCTTCGAGATACTCGAGGTTCAACGCGAAGTTCAGGACTGCGGGATCGAGGGCGCCGCGCTGCGCGAACGCGGTGCGCGGGAATGCCGCGAGACCCGCCGTCGCCGCCGTCGCGGCGCCAGCCACCTGAAGAAAGCGTCGGCGGTTCTGGCCCTGCGGCCCAGCGTGGGATTCTTCCACAATCATCTCATCTCCAATCCAGTTGTTCGGGACACCACCCGATGGTTGCCGCGAGTTTGCGACATCGCACAGAGTGGAGTGGTGGCCTGAAGCAACCATGAATGCCACATGAAATGACTGTTATTTGATCGACTCTACCCTCCAAAATTCTCTGCCGCACGGGGGACGGTCTCGCCCAGCGCCGCAGCGACCCGCCAGCCGAAGCCGATGCCGCAGAGTCCGGTGCTTCGCCGCCGCTAGTCCGCGACGAGAAAAAGAGATTCGGTGTCTGAGAGGATCAGATCGCCGGGTTGAAGCCCGAATCGCTCGACACTGCCGCCACGAAGTTCGACGACGAGCCTCACGGGTTGCTCGCTCGGATACGGTGTCAGCCTTGTGTTGTACCCGAAGTCTCCCATGGAGCCGGCCGCCCGCTCCGCATCGGTCCGCGGCGGCTCCGGCAGCATCGAATGAGTATTGACGATGCGCCCATCGTCATCGAGGTAGAGCAGGTCGATCGGCACCAGGCAGTCTCGCATCACAAAGGCGAGCCATTCCGGCTCGGGAAACACGAACAGCATGCCCTCGGACTCGCAGATGTGGGTTCTGCCAGACAAGCCGAGGTATCGGCTCGCAGGGTCGTCCGCCACCTCTAGGAAAAACTGATGCCCATCGACTTGTGCGACCACGATGTCAGACGCCGGCGCAGGCGGATCGGACCGCTGACCGGACGTGCAGCCGAACGCCGCTGCGCAGGCCGCGACACCGCAGAGAAACAAGCCTGGGTGATGCCTCATGTGAGAACAATAGAAAGTTGCCGAGAAGAAACCGACCGCAGCGAGGCAGATCGCCATCCCCCCGTATCAAGCCGGTCTCCGATCTTCCCGTGACGAGTTGGACGTGCAAGAGCCCGACCGGCCGAAACACGGTGCCCGGAACATGGCGAGAAACACACCCGATGTCCGCCCCTGTGCGCAATCTCGCGCACATCCAAACAAAACCCTTCCCTCACCGCCCCCCGCGTGGTACGCTCCCCGCCATGAGCACCACCACACCCACCCAGCGTCGCGACCGCGCCCAGACCCTGTACAGCCGCAACCACGGCCCGGTCATCTGCAACGAACGCCCCGCCTACGTCCTGCCCGCCCGCCCATCCGGGCCCAACGCCCCACTGGCCCACCTCTCCGACGACGAGTACACCCTGCTCATCGACCAGATCCTCGAGGACTGGGACTGCGCCACCCTCTCCGAACTCGGGCTCTGCCGCGCCCACCACCTGACCCTCGAAGAGCTCGACCAGATCACCGACGACCCCGCCTTCGACCGCGCCCTGGCCCGCATCCGCTCGATCCGCGAAAAACGCCGCCCCGAACGCGAAGCCGCCGCCCACGCCCGGGTCGTCGACCGCCTCCTCGGCCTGCTCGAACAACCCCAGGACACGGCGACCAGAGCCAAAGAAGTCCGCCTGACCGCCAAACAACTCCTCTCCATTCTTGGGAGGGCCGGCTTCCAGCCGGCCGAGGGCCTTGGTGAGCCCGGCTTCCAGCCGGCCGATCTTGGTAGGGCCGGATTCCAGCCGGCCAATCTTGGTGGGGCCGGCTTCCAGCCGGCCAATCGGCCGCAGGCCGATGACCACCACGCACGCCCGCACCCGGAATCGTCCCGCCCCCCTCCCCCGCCCCCCGGCGGGAGAGGGCCGGGGTGAGGGCTCCTCCTTCTCCCCGGCTTCCCTACCACTTCTTCTCCCAAAAACAATGCCGGCTACAAGCCGGCCCCACCAAACCTTCGGGCAGCGCCCGAACGGGGGTGCAGGTTGCCCCCTCTCCCGCCGGCGGGAGAGGGCCGGGGTGAGGGCTCCCGCCCCTACCCGGCCGCCCTATCACACCTTCTCCCCAAAAAAACAGGGCCGGCTGGAAGCCGGCCCCACCAAAGCACCCCCGCCCCAACCCGTCAGAGCGTCGCCATATCAATCACAAACCGATACTTCACATCACTCTTCAGCATCCGCTCGTACGCCTCGTTGATCTCCGACATCGCGATCATCTCGATGTCGCTCACGATCCCGTGCTCGCCGCAGAAATCCAGCATTTCCTGAGTCTCCGGGATCCCCCCGATCAGCGACCCCGCGATCCGCCGACGCCCGAAGATCAGCGGGAACACCTGCGGCGACGGGTGCGGGTTCTCCGGAACCCCCACCAGGCACAGCGTCCCGTCCACCCGCAGCAGGCTCGTGTACGCGTCCAGGTTGTGGCTCGCCGCCACCGTGTTGAGGATGAAATCGAACGACCCCGCGTGCGCCGCCATCGCGTCTTCGTCCTTGGAGATCACCACGGCGTCCGCCCCCAGCCGCTTCGCGTCCTCCACCTTGCCCGGCGAGGTCGTGAACAGCACCGTGCGGCAGCCGAACGCGTGCGCGAACTTCAGCCCCATGTGCCCCAGCCCACCCAGCCCCACGATCTCGGGCCCAGGCACCACCGGGAAGGTGATCCCCGGCCACTCCCACCGGGCCGTGTGCAGATCCGAAGGGCACACCCCGCAGAACCGAAACTCGAACCGCTCGTCGGTCGGGCCGGGGTCCCGCCGTTCGATGGTCGCCCGGGCGAGCGGGCTGTCGGCGGAAGCGGCGGCGTACGCGGGGGTTGGGTTGGGCATGCCCTAGCGTAGCAAGGAACCCGGACGCCGGCGGGGCAG
>JBGTFI010000689.1:0-2746 GCA_041747335.1 Phycisphaeraceae bacterium
CATCGCCAATGCGCGCAGCTGCGGCGCGCACGTCGTCGAGGGTCAGGTCGGCCGGCGAAGCGTCGGCACCCTTGGGGCTGAGTGATGCAGTCTGCGTTGACATAGTGCGGCGGCGATTAGAGGCTTGTTGCCGCAAGGGCAATCAGCCTCTCACCGATTGCGGACAAGGATTTCCTGCAAGGGTGAAAGTTGGCAAGCCAGCGCGAAGGCGATAGGCACCGCGTCCTTACCTTTTTTCCGTGCCGTTTCAGGGATTGCCATGCACCGCACCTTTGCCCTCAGCCTTGCTGCCGCCTCCATGCTCGCCCTCGCGGCGCCCGCGTTCGCCGATACGCTGGTCGACAATGTCGACGGGGTGACGATCGATGCCGAAGGGAAGGTCAAACGCTTCACCGGCATCGTGTTCGACGAGGACGGCAAGGTCACCGCCGTGCTCGCGCGGGGCGAGGCGCGCCCGCAGGTCGATTACCGCCTCGATGCCAAGGGCAAGGTGATGATCCCCGGCATGATCGATGCCCATGTCCATGTGATGGACATCGGCTTTGCCGCGCTGACGCTCGATCTGTCGGACACCACCTCGCTCGAAGACGCGCTGGCGAAGATCAAGGCCTTTGCCGAGGCGAACCCGGGGCGCCCGTGGATTCTCGGGCGGTGGCGGGGGCGGGGGCTCAGGCGGGTCGTCCAGCCTTCCGAACGGCGACGGCGGCACCGACGGCGTGCCGGTCAATGTCTACACCTGGGGCCGGACATCGAGCCGCCCGTTCAACAACATGATCCAGACCATCACGCTCGACCCGCGTGCGGGATCCCCCGACCGCCTTGCCAACCGAATCGCGGCCCGGGTCCAGGCCGAGAACCCGCCCAAGGTGGTCCTCCGTTACTGGAAGGAACTGGCGGCGGCCGACCGTGATCCGTTCGACCACTCCGATCCGATCGAGCTGTGGCGTCGCAAGGGGTTCAGGGACGGCTTGGAGCCGTACTGGCGTGACGTTGCCCGCCGGCTCAAGCAGCGTGGCATCACGCCCGACTACATTGTGCAGGATCTCGAGGAGGGCATCCGCTACTGGGAGATCCCCGAAGAGGACCGGGAATCGTTCTTCACGACGCTGTACGCCGGCCAGAGCCAGGTCCGCCACAACCTTCCGCCCGCGGTGTTCGCGGTCGACGTGAACACCTACCTCGACCTACGCAACCCCGCGGGCGACGCGGCGCGGCACGCGTACGAACAGGCGGCGGTGGATCTGCGGACGGACATCATCCGCGAGACGATGCACCGCCCGTTCGTCGAGGTCTACGGGCGGACCATCCCCCACACGAACTACAACGACATCCTTCCTTCGTTCGCGGTGACGCGCCGGAACAACAACACCTGGTTCCCCACCAGCGTGCACGGCATCTCCGCACCGGTCAGCTACCTGACCGATCATGGCCCCGACGACGCGAAGTACCGTCGGTACGAGAAGCATCCCCGCTGGAACCACATGATCAATGTCCTCAACGCGCTGCGGTCCGCGGCCGCGAACGGGCCGGTCCACCCGTGGGTCGCGGCGCCAGGGTACGGGCGCCGGGGTTCGGACACCTGGGCCCGGGCGCACGAACTCCAGGAGGAGAAGTGGCTCTGGGAAATCTTCATGACCCAGTGCCTGGCGATGGGCATCGACACGCTGATCATGTGGAACCCCGGCCCGCCCTGGAACCAGAACGCCGCCGAGCTGGACGACTACATGGACGACTGGTTCTCCGGCAAGCGGGCGCACCACGAGCTGCTCGTCCTGCCCGAGATCCCCATGGACGCCGATGTGATCGAGACCAACGGCGTCACCGTCCGCTACCAGGACTTCATCAACAAGCTCGGGAACCGCTGATCGCCCCGGGGCGTGACCGGCGCGGCCGGGATGTCGGGGTCGTGAAACAACAAGCCCCGGCATCGGCCGGGGCTTGGGCAGAACATCCGCGGTCGATCCGTCGTGTCAGGCGACCATGTCCTTGAGGCCCTTGAGCGGGCGGACCTTGACGACGTTGCGGGCCGGCTTGGCCTTGAAGATCGTCTCTTCCTTGGTGAACGGGTTGATCCCCTTGCGGGCCTTGGTCGCGGGCTTGCGGACCACGGTGACCTTCATCAGGCCAGGCACGTTGAACACGCCCGCGTTGCCCTTCTTCAGGTCCGCCGCCATCATTTCGCCCATGGTGTCGAACACCGCGGCGACTTCCTTCTTGCTGACCCCCGCGTTCTCGGCGATGACGCTCATCACCTCGGACTTGCTGCGGGGCTTGCCCTTGGCGCCGGTGATCTTGCCGGGCTTGCGGGCGGCCGGGGCCGCCTTTCTCGCCGTCGATTTCCGGGCGGCGGTCTTCCGGGCGGCCGGTTTGCGGGCCGCGGTTTTCTTGCCCGCGGTCTTGCGGGCGGTCTTCTTCTTCGCTTTTTTGGCCATTCCTTGCTCCAGTCTTCCTCGTTTGTGAGGGAATCGCGGTGTCCTACCGCGCAGTTTTACCGGTACTCCTTCGGGTGGGCAAGGGCGCGAACCCCTTTTTTTCCAGTGTTTTTTGGCGAAGCACCCCCGGGCCCGGCTCCGGCGAGCGCCGGGGCGACCCCGAAATCCGCCACCACCGGCGCGTGATCCGACTCCCGCTGACGCAGCGCCGACCCCTCGTGCCACGCCTTTTCCAGCGCAACCGACAGCCCCGCAGACGCCCACACCGCGTCGATCCGGAACCCCGATCCGGTGTGGCTGAACCAGGTCGGCGC
>JBGTFI010000690.1:0-1549 GCA_041747335.1 Phycisphaeraceae bacterium
AACATGGACGCGCTTTCCACGATTCGAGAGGCGAATCACGAAAATATCGAGATTTTCGAACTGGACGCCCTGAGCGACGCCAGCATCCGCGCAGGCGTGGAGCGGGCCCGGCCGGACGTGCTGTTCAACTGCGCGGGCTTCGTGCATCACGGGACGGTGCTGGATGCCACCGACGACGAATGGGACTTCGCCTTCGATCTGAACGTGCGGTCGATGTTCCGCACGATCCGCGCCGCGCTGCCGGGGATGCTGGAGCGCGGGGGCGGGTCGATCATCAACATGTCCTCGGCTGCGTCCAGCGTGATGGGGGCGCCCAACCGGTTCATCTATGGCACCACCAAGGCCGCGGTGATCGGGCTGACCAAGTCGGTGGCGGTGGATTTCATCACCCGGGGCATCCGCTGCAACTGCATCTGCCCCGGCACGGTGGAAAGCCCCTCCTGGCACGACCGCGTCAAGGCGCTGGGCGAGGAGATGGGGAGTTACGAGGACGCGCTGGCGGCCTTCGTCGCCCGCCAGCCGATGGGGCGCGTGGCGAAGCCGGAGGAGATCGCGGCGCTGGTGGTCTATCTGGCCGGCGACGAGTCGGGCTTCACGACGGGTCAGCCGCATGTCATCGACGGCGGGTGGTCTGGCTGAGGTCGGCGCCATTGCGTATTTGTCAGAGAGAATAAGACCCCGGCGGAGGGCAGAGATGAGCAAGAAACCGGAACTGCGATCCCGGAAATGGTTCAACAATCCGGACAACCCGGAGATGACGGCGCTCTATCTGGAGCGCTATCTGAACTACGGGCTGACGCGGGGCGAACTGCAGTCGGGCAAGCCGATCATCGCCATCGCCCAGACCGGCAGCGACCTGTCGCCCTGCAACCGGCATCATGTGGAATTGTCGAAGCGCGTGCGCGACGGGATCATCGCGGCGGGCGGCACCTGCATCGAGGTGCCGGTGCACCCGATCCAGGAGACCGGCAAGCGGCCGACGGCGATGCTGGACCGCAACCTCGCCTATCTGAGCCTGGTGGAGACGCTCTACGGCTATCCGCTGGACGGCGTGGTGCTCAACATCGGCTGCGACAAGACCACGCCGGCGCTCTTGATGGCGGCGGCGACGGTGAACATCCCGGCGATAGCGTTCTCGGTGGGGCCGATGCTCAACGGCTGGTTCCGGGGGGAGCGGACGGGATCGGGCACCATCGTCTGGAAGGCGCGCGAGTTGCTGGCCGCCGGCGAGATCGACGATGACGGGTTCATGGACCTCGTCGCGTCCTCCGCGCCGTCGGTGGGCTACTGCAACACCATGGGCACGGCGACCACAATGAATTCGCTGGCCGAGGCGCTGGGCATGCAGCTGCCCGGCTCGGCCGCGATCCCCGCACCCTATCGCGAGCGCGGGCAGATGGCCTACGAGACCGGACGGCGGATCGTGGAGATGGTGTGGGAGGATTTGCGCCCGTCCGACATCATGACGCGGGAGGCGTTCGAGAACGCGATCGTCGTCAATTCCGCCATCGGCGGGTCGACCAACGCACCCATCCACCTCAACGGCATC
>JBGTFI010000691.1:0-20991 GCA_041747335.1 Phycisphaeraceae bacterium
CATCGCAACCTGCACCGTGTCCGCGCCGCCGCCGCCACGCTTCTGAACGCCCGCGGCGAGCACGAGATCGCGTTCATCCCCAACACCTCCACCGGCATCAGCCTCGTCGCCAAAGGACTCGATTGGCGGCCGGGCGACAACGTCGTCCTCACCAACGTCGAGTATCCCGCCAACCGCTACCCCTGGGAGGATCTTCAACGGCTTGGCGTTGAGCTCATCGAAGTTCCGCAGCATTCCGACGGCCGAATTGACGTTCAGGATGTCCTGGACGCCGTGACCAATGCCACCCGCATCGTCGCCATCTCACACGTCCAGTACGCCTCCGGATACCGCATCGACCCAAGACCCGTCAGCGACATGGTCCGTCGGGTAGGGGGGTACCTCTGCGTCGACGCCATCCAGTCCGTCGGCGCCATGCCCGTCGATGTCCAGGCGATGGGCATCGACTTCCTCGCCGCCGACGGCCACAAGTGGATGCTCGGACCCGAAGGCGCCGGCATCTTCTACTGCCGCGAGGACCTTCTTCAGCTCCTTCATCCCAACATCGTCGGATGGATGAATATGGTCGACGCCACCAACTACGGCCAGTACCGCTTCGAGTTCATGCCCTCCGCAAGACGCTTCGAGCCTGGTTCCTACAACGTCCCCGGCCTTCTGGCCCTGGGCGCCGCGATCGATCTGCTGCTCGAGACCGGGATGGACCGCATCTGGTCGCGCATCGACGCCCTCACCACGCGGCTTTGCGAGGGTCTTGCCCGCAAGGGCTACCGCGTCTTCAGCCCCCGCGCGAAGGAATCCGAGCGCAGCGGGATCGTCGTCTTCGAACCACCCAACCAGGCCGAACGTCTTACGCCTCCGCCCGCCCGGATCGTCGCGGACCTGGAGAAGCAGAACATCATCATCGTTCTGCGCGAAGGTCGCCTCCGCGCCAGCCCCCATTTCTACAACACGGATGCACAGATCGACCGACTCGTGGAAGCGCTGCCCTGAGGGAGATTGAAGATTGAAGAATGGAGGATACAGGTTCAATGGACAGTGATTGTAATCAATGCGTTTAGCTTTCAATCTTCATTCTTCAATCTTCAATCTGAAATCCCTCAGCCACCGATTATTGCGGCCTCCCGCCGTCGTCGCGTACAACAGTCGGATGCGCGTGCTTCTGCAACGGGTGACAAGAGCATCGGTGACGGTCGAGGGACAGGTCGTGGGCGCGATCGGGCCGGGGCTGGTGATGCTGGTGGGCGCGGGGCAAGGGGACAACGCGGGCCAGGCGGCGGCGCTGGCGGAAAAGTCGGCCCAGCTTCGCATCTTCAATGACCAGGCGGGCAAGTTCAACCTCTCGCTGCTGGATGTGGGGGGCGAGGCGCTGGTGGTCTCGCAGTTCACGCTGTATGCGGATGCGAGCCGGGGCCGCCGGCCGAGCTTTACGGGGGCGGCCCGGCCGGAGGCGGCCGCCCCGCTGGTGGACGCATTCGCGGAGCGACTCCGGGGGCTTGGGGTTAAGAAGGTGGCCACGGGGGTGTTCGGGGCGTCGATGCTCGTGGAAATCCACAACGACGGCCCGGTGACGATCTGGTTGGAAGGGTAGGGGGGAGTCCAAAGTCCAAAGTCCAAAGTCAAAAGGTCGAGGTTGGGGCTTGGGATAAGGGGAGCTGGGACCGATAATGATTTTTCGCGGGAACGGGGAACCGCCGGGTGGCCGATGCGTCGAAACTTCCGTGGGCGGCGCGCCCGCCTGCAACTTGCCAACTTGAAACCTGCCAACTCATATAAGGAGCGTGACATGGCGGCGAAGCGACGGTTTGCGGCGGTGTGGATGTGGGTCGCGTCGGTGACGATCGGCGTGGGGGCGGTTGGGGCGTCGCGGGCCTTGGCCCAGGCGGATGAGCCGGTGGTCGAGCTGCCCATCACCCGGGCGGTGCTGTTCTCCAGCGGTGTGGGCTACTTCGAGCACGCGGGGGAGATTTCGGGCGCCGGTGTGATGCGCCTGCGCTTCAAGACCGACCAGATCAACGATGTGCTCAAGTCGATGGTCCTGATGGACTTCGGCGGGGGTACGATCCAGAGCGTCTCGTACGCCTCGAACGATCCGCTCTCGCGGGCACTGTCGAGCTTCGCCATTAATCTCTCAGACAACCCCAGCCTGCCGGATATTCTCGGCCGGCTGCGCGGCGCGGAGGTGGTGGTCCATGCCCCCAATGAGATCCGCGGCAAGGTGCTCAACGTCGAGCTGCGCCAGAAGGTCACCGGCGATCCCCCGGCCACAGTCAGTGAGCACATCCTCCACCTGGTGACGGCCACGGGCATCCGGTCCGTGGCGCTGGAGACGGTCGACAGTCTGGAGTTCGCCGACGCCAAGCTGCGCGAGGAGCTGAACAAGGCCCTGGCGCTCTTGATGAGCAGCCACGACAAGGACAGCCGCCCCGTCGATATCCGCTTCACCGGGCAGGGGACGCGGGCGGTGCGGATCGGGTACCTCGTCGAGACGCCGGTGTGGAAGACGACCTACCGCCTGGACCTTTCGGGCGATAAGCCGCTGCTCCAGGGCTGGGCGATCACGGAAAACACCTCGGATAATGATTGGAACGGCGTGACGCTGTCGCTGGTGAGCGGCCGGCCGATCTCCTTCATCCAGGATCTTTATACACCGCTGTATCTGGATCGCCCCGTGGTGCAGCCGAGGCTGATGGCGTTCCTGCGGCCTCGGATGTACGAGGAGGGCATGGCGGAGATGGACCAGCTTGCGGTGCTCAAGCAGGAATCACGGGCGATGGAGGGGGTGCTGCGTGATGAGGCAATGCGTCGGCAGGCGGGGCGGGGAAGCCAGAGTCTTTTCGGCGGCCGGGAAATGTATCAGGGCATGGCCCCGGCCCCGGCCTCGGTGGGGGACATGGCTCTGGGAGCGCGTGTGCAGCTTGGCGACGCGGTGCAGGCGGCGGCCTCGGCCGGGAGCGTGGGCGAGCTTTTCTCCTACACCCTCAAGCACAAAATCGACCTCGCCCGGCGGCGAAGCGCCATGCTGCCGATCATCAACCAGGCGGTCGATGCCGAGCGCGTGAGCATTTACAACCCCCGCACCCACGCCACCCACCCGCTCAACGGTGTGCGGATCACCAACGACACGGACATGAAGCTGCTGGCCGGACCGGTCACCGTCTTCGACGGCGGGATGTACGCCGGCGACGCCCAGATCGATCACCTGGCGCCGGGCGACAAGCGCCTGCTCAGCTACGCGGTGGACCTGAGCGTGACAGTGGACTCGACGGTGAACTCCACGAGCCGCGTCTCGACGGTGCGCATCATCGAGGGCGTGATGCAGGTTCAGCACGTCCACCGCTTCGAGCAGACCTATGCCATCAACAACAAGGCGAAGGAGGATCGCTTGGTGATGATCGAGCACCCGTTCGTGAACGAGCGCAAGCTGATCGAGCCGGAGAAGTACGAGGAAAAGACGCCGGAATACTACCGCTTCCGCGTGCCGGTGAAGGCCGAGACGGCTGGTAAGTTCGTGGTGCGCGAGGAGCAGCCGCGGTGGGAGAGCATCGCGATTCTTTCGCACCCCACGGACAGCCTGATGTGGTACGTGAACAACGGGGAGATCTCGAAGCAGGTGCGCGAGGCGCTGGCCAGGGCGATCGAGATGAAGCAGGAGCTTTCGCGCCTGGAGACGAAGCTGGCGGAGTTGACGCAGCAGGTAAGCGCCATCCAGCAGGGCCAGGAGCGCTTGCGGCAGAACATCAACACCGTCGGGCAAGCGAGCGAGCTGGGCCGGCGATACCTGCGGAAGCTGGCGGAGGAAGAGGACCAGATCGAGGCGCTGGAGGAAGAGATTCAGACGACGCGCCTGGCGGTGGAAGCGAAGCGCGGGGAGCTGGCGACCTACCTGAAGGGACTTCGGATCGGGTGACTCGATGAAGAAAGCAAAGCGCCGGCGGGCCTTGGCCGGCCCGCCGGCGTTGTCTTGCGCAGAGTCGTCATGTCCCGCACGGGCAAAGCCGAGCTTTGCCCATGGCACGTCACGTCATGCCACCCGCCTTCGGCGGCGTCCGGCGAGCGGCGCGAGCAGACCCAGGCCGATGAGCATCGCCGACGCGGGCTCAGGGACGATGCCGGTGGCGGCGAGGATGGCGGCATCGTATTCCTCGCTGCCGTAGGCGACGCCCTTGCTCAGGAGCAGCACGAAGGTCTCCGAGGTCTGGTAGCTGCTCGAGCGCAGTTCGAGTTCGAGGAGATAAACGCCGTCGGGGGCATCGGTCGCGGTCTGCCCGTTGGTTGAGAGCGTGTAGCGAAGGTGGGAGTGCGCGCCGGGTTCTTCCGGGCGGAAAAACTCGAAGCCGTTCACGGGCCCCGCGCCCGTGACGGCGGCATCGAGAGAGATAAGAACCTGCGGCGCGGGGCCGGGATCGCCGAAAACGATCTCGGCGACACGGAAGTCCTCGATGCCTGCGGTGGGGTCGTAGACCTTGAGGGGCGCGGTCACCGCGAAGCTGAAGACCGACTGCGGGTTCAGCCCCGCGCCGGGACGCTCCTGAAAACCGGGGAAATCGGTGGTGTGGACGGTAGGGGCGAGGGTGTCGAACTGCCCGGTCGGCCGGCCGTCGTGATCCGACGGGCCGCCGAAGAAGAGCCGACTTGGGTTGAACGTCGCGGTCGAGGGTGAGAGGTCGTTGGTGCTCGAGTAGGTGACGATTCGGCCGCCCTCCTGCCCGATCCAGATGCGCGGGCCGGTGTGGGCCGGGGCGTTGGCGGTCACGGTGAGAAGCGAAGCGAGCGTCACGAAGCAGAGCTTGTGCATGGGATTTTCCTGTTGCGGTTTTGGTGAATGCCAGGAGGTCCGTGTCATTGCGCGACGGCGGGATCGAAGCTGTTGCGCGTCGCGTCGGTGTAGACCTCTTCGAGCGTCGATGAGGCGCCGTGGCCGTCGAGGTAGCCGTAGTTCAGGACGCTGCGCCACTCGTCGCCGCCGTGTCTGCCCAGAGGCATCTGCTGGCGGATGTTCGCAAGCGTGAACTGACGATCGGGCGCGATGACCAGGAAAAACTGCTGGACATGGAGGTGGTCGGCCCCGGCGTAGGCGCCGGTTTCGGCCAGCTCCGCGAACTGAATGACGGCCGAGGGCCTTGCGACATCAGAGAGCTTCCGCACGGGCGTTCTTCCGAACGGCGCGTGGGTGGGGGAGATGTAGTTGTTGATGCCGTAGCTGGTGTGCCTGTACGCGGGCGGATTGGACGGCGGGAGCGGCTGATTGAAATAGGGGCTGGCGTCATCGGGACATCGCTTGCCCAGCGGAGCGTCCGCGTAGGGGGCGAGGTGTCCCAGCCAGGAACCCTGGGGGTTGAAGGAGCCGCTTCCGGCGATCAGCATCCGCTCGTCGTGATCCATGGCGTAGGCGTGCTGCGCGAGAGACATCGAACGCACGTTCGCCAGGCATTGGACCGTCCGGCCTCGCGTCCGCGCCTGGGAAAGGGCGGGGAGCATGAGGCCGGCGAGGATCGCAATGATCGCGACGACGACAAGCAGCTCGATGAGTGTGAACGCGCGAAGACGCATCGCTCTCTCCCTTCGGAGAAGAATCGAATACCGATGCCTGCGGCCGCACGGCCGCCGGAGTGCTGAACGCACGGCACGATGGATTCAGGCGGGAATACGGACGCGCGGAGGGGGCGGATCGGGTGACAGGGAATGCGACCCCGGACGAAGCGAAGTGAACGCAACGAGGCGCTCGCCATGGCCGAGCGGCAAGAACTCAAGGGAATCCAGCGGTGGAACCTGAACCAGCAGCTTGAAGATCCCCATCGCCTCGCCGCCGGCGCAGGCGGGGGATTGGATGACGAGTCGGAGCGTTGAATCCCCACTCTTGTGCTCCACCTGGGCGACGGGTGCCCGAGCCGGGCCAAAACAGCAACAATGCTTCAGGCACATCTCCGCGGAGACGCACCCGCACCGATGCCCGGCGCAGGGGAACGCCTCAGACGTCTCCGAAGCGAGCGGGAGCCAAACAAGTGACAGCCGGGCAGCGGTCAGGAAGGTCGTTCCCAGCAGACAGAACACCAGAATGGCCTGTAACAAGCGCCACATGGAAACACCGATCCTACCAGAAACGGAGGGGACGGGCCACGGCTAACCGGTCATCCGTACCACGGATTGAATGTTCTGAAGCAGGATCGCCATTGCAAGGGCAAAGCCCGCGGCGTAGAGGAGGGTGCAGGCCAGGCGCGACCACGGCCGCAGGTGGGCGGCATAGAGGCGCAGGAAGGTGAAGGCGTCGGGCTGATTGGCGGGGGGGATGGTGATCCGATAGATCAAATCGTACTGCCGCCGATCGAGCATGCTCCTCAACTGATCCTTAGTTAGCGGGTTGCCTCCATCTCTTGGATTCCCGAGCTGACCAAAGAACCGTTGATAGGGTGTGACGCCCCAGCGCCTTGACTCGGAGAGGTGGAAGGTTTCGTAGAAGTCGAGCTGGAGTTGAAGCTCACCGTGCTTCTCTTCGGCGAAGTCCTTGTAGGAGGTGAAGGACTTGACGATCGCCGGGCAGCGCAGGGAAAACAGCAGCGAGGCGGCGCTGAAGACGATCGCCATCCAGAAGAAGGCGACCCAGCTGAACGGCAGCGCCGGTTGGACCGGCCCGAGGACGGGCACTTTGATGACCTCGGGCAGCGGTTCGAGGAACTGGGCGCAGATCGGGACGAACATGATCCAGAAGTAGGAAGAGCGGATGGTCCTGCTTCGGCCGAGGTTGCTCAGGGCGACCCAGTCGGGCGCGGCGCGGTCGATAAGGGTGAGCATCCTGAGACGGAAGGTGTCCGGTTCATCCTGCGCGAGGGTCAGCGAATGCCTGGCGCGATCGGCCAGACGATGGAACCATCGGCGGATGGGGGGATCGGGGGGCATGGGTGCGACCTGGCGGAGCGCAAGCTAATCGTTGAGAGCGAATCGAACGAGCGGATGCAGGGCGATCAAAGCCTGAGCGAACAGGTCCACGGCACCGGGGGTCCGCACCTTCGGGCAATCATAGGAAAGCTGCACTTCAATGCCGAACTGGATATTGGACTGCTTCTCGGCGAGTACGGCATAAATCGCGCGCGCCCACTGGGGCTGGTACTTGGCTTCGCGACGTCGACCCGGGAGGATGGTGCGAATGTCCGCCGCAAGATGGGCATCGACCTCTCCGCTTGATCGCTGGCTCTGGTAATGTCGCTGAACCGCGTACACATTACACCTTGATCCCTCGGCCTGCCTGAGTACGGGGCGCATATTCGATTCAATCCGAGTCAGGAGCTGCAAGAATCCCTCTTCGCCCACACTTCTCATCGTTGTTCTGAAGCCGCCCCTGACCCCGTGGGGGATGGTGACAGCCGCTACGGCGGAGCGCGGGTTCAATGCGATCGTGAAATGCGGGAATGACGTAAAGTTGCCCGCGCCCTCTGCCGCCTTGAGCGGAATGAAATCCCAAACCCCCTGACGGTTGCTCCCAGTGAGCGCCGGCCGACCGCTCCCTTCTGGATCTATCCCAAGTGCCCGAAGATCCTTTCGTTTCTTAAGCTCGTCGCCCAACAATCGGATAAGCCGCTTCCCTTCTGAGTAAGTGTAGGGGTTGTCCTCGCCAAAGCGCAGTCCATCGAACATGGTGATGGTTCCTCGAATCGAATAGTCCAGCGCCAACATTCGCGCCTCAAAGATCTCCATGTAGTCTGTCAACACTCTCGACCAGGATGATCCCTTTGCCTTTGGATTCGTCCGGAACCAACAATAAACATCCCGCCATGCGCGAACGGTTGTTCGATCCGGAAGGCCTTGGGGCGGGGAGTCGACGGACAGCAGCAGGAGAAACAGATTGCTGAATCCATGCCTCTGGGCGGTGGCAATATGCCGACGAAGCTGATTGAGAGAAACACCAGACTGGACCTTTGCCTCCACAATCAGAGCCCACCCGGACGGATCGAACACGCAGGCGTCCGGCAAGCCGCGCCCGTCGGACTCGTCGCCTGAGATCAGTTCTCCCGGAATCTGCTGTTGTGTAATCCGGAGACGGCTGAGATCGGGGATATCGGCCGCGCCGGCCCATCGAAGGAACGGCCGCAGAAGTGACCGATCAGAGTTCAGCGTGCAAACGAGCGCGTGGGTAAGACGGTTCTCCGGCTGGGCGTACTGATCGAAGAGGTTTCGCATGAGGCCCGTTCCCCGCGAGGTGATTGCCGCTCATCGAACCGCCCGGCCGGGTGCCGGGCCTACCCGTCGCACCGTCCGGCACAGCCGAACCCCGGAATCCCTACGCCGGGTAATCCGCCTTCTGCTGCCAGTCGAGTTCCGTCGTGCCCGGGATGCCGTGGTAGTGGCGGGGGAACTCGTAGTCCTTGCGGAGCGGGTGGCCGACCCAGTCTTCGGGGAGCAGGATGCGACGGAGGTCCGGGTGACCCTCGAAGGTGATGCCCATGAGGTCGTATGCCTCGCGCTCGTGCCAGTCGCCGGCCGGCCAGAGGTCGCAGGTCGTGGGCATCACCGGGTTGTCGCGGTCGAGGTAGACCTTCACCGCGAACCAGTGGCGGTGGGTGGTCGAGTAAAGATCGAACACCGCGCAGAGCTGGTTGTCCACGACGTAATCCACGGCCGTGAGGCAACCGAGCCAGTCGAAGGCGAGGTCGAGATCGTTGATGAGGTATTCAGCGATCTCCCGCCAGCGGGCGGCGGTGGTGTGGATGCGCGGGTGCTTGTCCTCGGGCAGCGCCGCGGTGACGGCGTCGCCGAATTGCTCGCTGAGGCGGGATGCGATCTGGTGTGGCGTCATGGCGGGGAGGGGGGGGGTTGGGGGAAAGTTTGGAGCAGTATAGCGGGCGGTGAGTCGGGCACGCAAAGCCCGATCGGTCACGCCGACCATGAGGTGAATGCACGGGCAAGCAGGGCCTTGCCCATGGCACCCGATGCCACGGTTCCTGACACGCTGACACCTTGGCCCCCGACACGCGACCATCCCTTTGCGATAAACTGCCCGCCCCTCTTGAGGAGGGGTGGTCGCCATGAAAGCCGAGGCCGACATCGTCATCGCGCCGCCGGTGGGGGAACCCGCCGAGGGGGCGGCGCTGCCGTTGGGCGGGAGTGGGCCGCTGTCTCCTCCCGCGAGCGAGAACGTTCCGCTGACGCTCCTGCGTCTGGCCGGGCCGATCATCGCGACGATGATCTCGCACACGGTGATGAGCTTCGCCGACTTCGTGATGGTCTCCTGGCTGGGGACGCAGGCGCAGGCGGCGATCGCGCCGGCGGGGGTGTTCGTCTGGCTGCTGCTTTGCTTCGGGGTGGGGGTGCTCAACGCGGTCAACACGTTCGTGTCGCAGTCGCTGGGGCGCGGGCGCCTGCGGGATTGTTCGGCCTACGCCTGGCAGGGGGTGCATCTGGCGGTGGTGCTGTCGATCGTGATGGCGCCGCTGTGGTGGCTGACCGAGCCGGTGTTCGCGCTGGTGCCGCATGAACCGGAGGTCAAGGCGCTGGAGATCGAGTACATCCAGATCCGGCTGCTGGGGCTTTTTCCGATTATCGCGTCGGTGTCGCTGGCGAACTTCTTTAATGGGATTCATCGGCCGGGCGTGCAGCTCCTGGCGGTGGTGCTGGCGAACCTGTTCAACATTCTGGCCAACTGCGTGTTGATCTTCGGAGTGTGGGGGTTCCCGGCGATGGGGATCGCCGGCGCGGCGTGGGCGACGGTGGCGGCGACGGTGTTTCACGTGGTGATCCTCTTCGCAATGTTCCTGCACCCGCGTTTCGCGGACACCTACGGATGCCGGCAGACCTGGCGTGTGGACTGGGAGAAGCTCAAACGCCTGGTGTGGTTCGGGCTGCCCATCGGGCTGCACGCGATCGCGGAGGTGGCGGGGTGGACGTTCTTCGCGCTATATCTGGTAGGGAGGTTCGGGACGGTGCAGCTCGCGGCCAACAACGTCTGCTTCAAGTTCAACGAGATCAGCTTCATGCCCGCGGTGGGGCTGAGCGTGGCGCTCTCGGCCGCGGTGGGCAAGTCGCTGGGAAAGCGCGATCCAGAGCTTGCGAAGCGCTACGCGAGATGGGGGCTGGCGTTCACGGTGGCGTACATGTCGCTGGTGGGGGCAAGCTTCGCGCTGTTCCGCTATCCCCTGGTGAGCCTGCTGACCAGCGATCCGCAGGTGATCGAGTGGGCCGCGAAGATCATGCTCTGCCTGGCGGTGTTCCAGGTCTCGGATGCGTTTCACCTGGCGTACAGCGGGGTGCTCAAGGGCGCGGGGGACACGCACTGGCCGGCGTGGGTGGGGATTACGGGGTCAATGCTCTTCCTCGTGGGCGGGGGGATCTGGATCAGCAGGGCTTTCCCCCAGCTTGAGAGCCTTGGCCCGTGGATCATGGCGGCGATCTTCATCATCCTTCTGGGGATCGTCTTCTCCCTGCGCTACCTGGGTGGGAAGTGGCAGCGGATGGACATCCTGGAGAAGGAACCGGGGGAGTGAAGAAGGTGCGCTACCTGGGCGATTACCCCCCCTCCCGCGCGAGCTGATCCAGCAGCTTCGCGATCAGGCCTGTCCACCCGGTCTGGTGCGAGGCGCCCAGACCCTTGCCCGTCTCGGCGTGGAAGTATTCGTGGAAGAGCAGGTGATCACGGAAGTGCGGATCGTCGTTATGAAGCGCGCAGCGGCCGTGCATCGGGCGTTTGCCCTGTGAATCGGGCAGAAACAGCAGGCTCAGGCGACGGGCGATCTGCATCGCCGCCTGGTTGAGCGTGAGCTTATTTCCAGAACCCGCGGGGCATTCGATGGTCATCGAATCGCCGAAGAAGCGGTCGTAGACCCGCAGCGCCGTGATCAGCAGGAAGTTCGTGGGGAACCAGATCGGCCCGCGCCAGTTGCTGTTGCCGCCGAAAAGCCCGGTGCGCGACTCACCCGGCTCATAGCGCACGTCCCAGTGCTCGCCATTGCATGTCATGCTGAACGGCTGCGACTCGTGATGCTTTGACATCGACCGCACGCCGTAGGGCGAGAGGAACTCCTTCTCATCAAGGACATGCCCGAGCACGCGCTGGACTTTGTCGATGCTCGCGACGCTGAGCAGGCAGACCTGGCCGTCGTCCGTCCAGCGGCAGCCCATCGCTCCGCCCAGGTCCGGTCGATTGCTCAGCAGCCACTCATACCGCCGCTTGAAGTTCGGCAGCTTCTCGAACCAGCTGTGCCTGAGCACCATGGCCGCCAGCAGCGGGATCATCCCCACCTGTGAGCGCACGCGAAGCTGAAAGCCATCCTCCGCGACGTCGTCCGACCCGCGCACCACGTCGTAATACCAACCCTCCTCCTGGTTCCACATCGTCAGGCCGGGGGTGATCTCTCCGTTGAGCGCCCGGGCGATCACCAGGAAGTGCTCGAAGAACTTGATCGCCAGGTGTTCGTAGTTGCGGTCGTGCTGGGCAAGTTCCAGCCCGATCGCCATCATGTTCAGGCTGTAGAGCGCCATCCAGCCGGTGGCGTCGGCCTGTTCGAGGCGCCGCCCATCGGGCAGCGGCTGGGAGCGATCAAACACCGAGATGTTGTCCAGCCCCAGGAAACCGCCCTCAAAGATGTTGTGCCCCGCCGAGTCCTTGCGGTTGACCCAACTGATGAAGTTCAGCAGCAGCTTGTGGTAGCAGCGCATGAGGAAGTCGAGGTCGCCGCGCTCCTTGTTCGCATGTTTCTCCATGTTGTAGACGCGCCACACCGCCCAGGCCTGCACGGGGGGGTTCACATCCGAGAACGCCCACTCGTAAGCTGGAATCTGCCCGTTGGGGTGGAGCAGTTTCTCGCTGGTGATCAGCTCGAGCTGACTCTTGGCCAGGTCAATGTCCACCATCGCCAGCGGAACCGCGTGAAACGCCCAGTCCCACGCCGCGAACCACGGATACTCCCACTTGTCGGGCATCGAGATCACATCGCTCACCGACAAAAACGTCCACTCATGGTTGCGCCCGCCCTTCCGCGCCGCCGCGGGCGGCGGCTGCGCGGGATCGCCCTCGAGCCAGCGGTGAACATCGAACTCGTAATACTGCTTGGTCCAGATCATCCCCGCCAGCGCCTGCCGCTGAAGGATGCGCTCATCTTCCGTCAGTTGAGGACGGTGGATCGCATCGTAGAACGCGTCCGCCTCGGCCTTGCGCCGTTCGAGCACCTCCGCGAAGTCCGCCAAGTCGTCCTCCGCCGGTTCATTGTCGAGCACCATGTCGATCGAAGCGCTCTCGCCCGGTTTCAGAGAATGCGAAAAATGCCACGCGGCCTTGGTGCCCTCCCGGTCGGGATTCACCGCGCTCTCCTCCCCCTCAACGATGAACCGGTGAAAGGCGTCCTTCACATAGCGCGAGGTGTTGGTCGCCCCGGGCCAGAGGCGCGCGGCGTTGGTTTCGTTGTCGGTTAGGAGCGTCTCCACATCGCCGCGCGCGGTCATCCACCATTCGCCCAGCCGGGGATGCTCGGCGCGCAGTCGCGCTCGTCCCTTATCCGCGGCCGCGATCGTCAGCTTCGGCCGAGGATCGTCATGAAGCCCCCACGCCCAGGTGTTGCGGAACCACAGTTGCGGCAGCACGTGCAGCGCCGCCTCATCGGGGCCGCGGTTGACGGCCGTGATCCTCACCAGTGTGCGGGTGGGCGTTGCCCGTGCGTACTCGACGAACACATCAAAATACCGGCCCCCGTCGAACACCCCCGTGTCGGTCAGCTCGAACTCCGGATCCTCCTCGCCGCGCGCGGCGTTCTCGCGCTCGAGACGCTCATAAGGGAAGGGATTCTGTGGATACTTGTAAAGGAACTTCAGGTACGAGTGCGTGGGCGTGGCGTCGAGATAGTAATAAAGCTCCTTGACATCTTCCCCGTGATTGCCCTGGGGACCGGTCAGGCCGAACAGCCGTTCCTTCAGGATCGCATCCCGCCCGTTCCAGAGCGCCACCGAGAAGCACAGGAACTGGTGGTCGTCGCAGTATCCCGCCAGGCCGTCCTCTCCCCAGCGGAACACGCGGCTGCGTGCGTGATCGTGAGGGAAGTGGTTCCAGGCGTCGCCATCGGGGCTGTAATCCTCTCGCACCGTCGCCCAGGCGCGCTCGCTCAGGTACGGCCCCCACTTGCGCCAGTCGGCTTCGCCGCGTCGCTGCTCAAGCAGTCGACGATGTTCGGCGGTGTCGGCCGGTCGTGTCGCGGTCGGGCGTTCCATGCGCGGGCTCCGGCGGGGAGAAGACGAGGCCTGGCGCACGATACACGAAATGATCGCCGCGGGCGGATGCCGCCATCTGTCGCGGGCGCAAGAACCACGCGTACGCGCCGAGGAATGCCGCCATCCCCGCGAGGTTCACCAGCCAGTCCGACACGCAGCCGAAGCGATAGGGCACGAAGAGCTGATGGATCTCCTCGGCCGTGGCCAGCATGGCGCCGACCACAAACGCCAGCAACAACCGCCTGCCCAGCGCCCGGGCGAGGATGGCCGAGAGCAGGCCGTACACCACGAAATGCCCGGCCAGGCGGACCATCCGGTCGGAAATTCCCCAAACCCCCGCGTCCCCGGCGAACCACTGCGGGCGGGCCAGGAGCATGAAAAACCCCGCCGCCGCGATGCACGCGGTCATCAGCGCCCCGGCCGGCTGGGCGATGGTCTCTTTCTTCAATGTGATCGCCTTCGTCATCACCGATGCCATGGGGCAAGGATGATACCGGGCGGGAAGACGGAGATTCAAGTGGTTGATAATAAGGTGGTTAGTGGCGGTTGACGGGGGGGGTGGGGCGTGCCGACGGTAGGGGCGGGAGGCGACCATGCCACATCGCCACGCTGCTTCCCTGAGCAGGCGAGGCCAGAAATGACGAAATCCGAATGAGGGATGTCGAAAGGCACGCGGGCATCGGACACGAGAGCCGGGAGCAGGAGAAGGATTGCCTGAGGCTCTTTTTTTCGTCATTCGGGCTTCGTCATTCGTCATTCTCCGAAGATGCGCGCGCCGTGCGCAGAAGTGAGGGGAGAAGAATCTACCGCATTCGCCCCAGCGGCCTCAGCAGCATCCCCCACAGCGACCGCCACCGCGATTCGTTCGTTTCATCCCCTTCATCATCCAGCCCCAGCTCGATCTTCGTCGGATCGTCGCGCAGCCGGAACGTCCGAAACAGGCGGTCCCACCAGGAGAAGAAGCTTGCGTAGTTCGAGTCCGTCTCCGGCTGAAGACGCGAGTGGTGCACCCAGTGCATCCAGGGGGTGACGATCACGCAGCGAAGCACGGTATCGACGTGACGCGGCATGCGCACGTTGCTGTGGTGGAAGAGGATCACCGGCAGCGACAGCGTCTCATACAGCAGAAGCTGCGGCAGGGTCATGCCCAGCAGCGGCAGCACCGCCAGCCGGGCGATCGAGGAGAGCACGATCTCGCCGGTGTGGAACCGCACGGCACTCGAGGCATCCAACTCGCGGTCGGCGTGATGTACGGCGTGGAACCGCCAGAGAAACGGAACCTTGTGGTTGAGCACGTGCCAGACATACATCCACGCGTCAAAGAGCACGATCGCCAGCACCCAACGCAACCACGTCGGCGGATCAAGCCAGTTCAGCAGCCCGAACGAGCGCTCACCCGCCCACTGCGTGACATAAAGCAGAGCGGAAGCGAAGAACACCGCCGTCACGGCTGCGTTGATGAGCGCCAGCGCCAGGTTGGAAGCGCCATGACTGACCCGCCGCGACCGGGCGGAGAACATCGGCGCGACGGATTCAATGATCCACAGGATGGCGAGTACGCCGGCCGCGATCGCGGGTCGCAGAGCGGGGAGGGAGAGAAGATGGTCGGGGGTGGTGGGCATGGGGGGGGCGGCGGCGGGTGCGGTGGGGTCAGGAAGCGCACCTACCCCCATACGATAGCGTGAGTCCTATGGCGCGAGGCTATGACGGGAAAACCAACCAAGGCGGACATTCCCAATATGCTACCTCTCCCTCCACCGTTCCCATATCACCTGAATCACCGTCACCATACCAAGACCCGCGATACCCCAGAGGATGCTGCTGATGGGAATCATGGCACCCGGATATATGTCGATCAGAAGCGGAAGAAGAAGAACCTCGAGGAATGAATCCGCGAAGCCAGGGGAATCCCACGACAGCACCGCCAAAAGAAGGCATATGACGGATACGATGAAATGAAGCACCCCCACCAGGCAGGCAACCGGCAGCGACACCCTCAGGCGATCTCGCCATCGGCCGGGCCTATATCCCCCGACAATTCTCAGGGTCCGGGGATCGCCAGGATCAAAACCGGCCCCGCATTCCGGGCAAACGCTGCTGGTGATCGTCCGAAGGTCGTAGCCGCACGAGCGGCAGAGGACTCGCTCCGACAGATCCGCGATGCTTCTCTTCCATCGCATGGTCATCATCAGCGGCCACGGTAAGGCCTGATGTCCGGCACAGCCGGACCTCCTCAATACCCCACCGCCATGCCGTCATTCCTCAGTTCGCTTCCGGCTTGCAGTGTCCCCAGTTTCCAGTCGATGAGGATGCCCTGGTAGCCGCCGAAGCCCAGGCCGAAGCCTCCGCCCTGGACGCGGTGGCCTTTGGCGCGGAGGGCTTCGAGCGCCGCGTCGCTGAAGTTCCATTCCATGAGCAGCGTCCCGCCGTGGGGCGTTTCGCTCTGGCCGGTGGGCGTGGCGCTGCCGTCGTGGCGCACGCGCGGGGCGTCGCCGGCCGCCTGAACGTCCATCCCGAAATCCACCAGGTTGATCAGCACCTGCACGTGTCCCTGCGGCTGCATGTCCCCGCCCATGACGCCGTAGCACAGCCAGGGTTTGCCATCCTTCGTCACCATCGCGGGGATGATGGTGTGGAACGGCCGCTTGTGCGGCTCGAGGGTGTTAAAGTGGTCGGGATCGAGCGCGAACTGCGATCCGCGGTTCTGAATCACGAACCCCACATCCCCCGGCACGACCTTCGAGCCGAAGCCGTAGTAATTGCTCTGAATCAGTGAGCAGGCGTTGCGGTCCTTGTCGACGACGGAAAGATAGATTGTATCGCCGTGCGCCAGCTTCGGATCGCCCGCAGGCACGCCGACGAGCGCCTTGCTCATGTCGATGAGCGCGCGGCGTTTGGCCGCGTATTCCTTGGAGATCAGCTCCGCGATGGGAAGCTTGTTGAAGGCCGGATCGGCGTAGAACTTGGCGCGGTCGGCGTAGGCGAGCTTCTTGGCCTCGGTGTAGAGATGGATGTAGTCCGGATGCCCTGGGCCGAGGGAGGCGATGTCGTACCCTTCCAGAATGTTGAGAATCTGAAGTGCCGAAATCCCCTGCCCGTTGGGGGGAATCTCCCACAACTCATAACCGCGGTAATTCGTCGAGACGGGTTCGACCCACGTTGATTCATGGTCCGCGAAGTCGCGCAGGGAAAAATACCCGCCGTTGGCCTGGCTGAACGCCACGATGGTCTGTGCGATCGATCCCTTGTAGAACGCATCCGCGCCGCCCTGGGCAATAGCGCGGTACGAGCGGGCCAGGTTGGGGTTGCGGAAGATCTCGCCCGTCGCCGGGCCGCGTCCGTCGAAGAGGTAGGTGGCGGCGGAGTCATTCCAGAGTCGAAGGCCCTCGGCCGCCCCGCGCCAGGAGGCGCCGATGCGCGGGCTGACGGGAAAGCCGTTCTCGGCGTGCTCGATCGCGGGGGCGAGCACTTCGTCGAAGCCCATTGTTCCGAAACGGTCGAGGAGGTCTTCCCATCCGCGCACGGCCCCCGGCACGGACCACGCCAGCGGGCCTTCGATGGGGATCTCGCTCATTCCTTTTTCCTTGAAGACCTCGCGACTCAGGGCATAGGGGCTTCGGCCGGAGGCGTTGAGGCCGTAGAGCTTCTGCGTCTGCGCGTCCCAGTAGAGGACGAAGAGGTCACCCCCGATGCCGCAGCTCATCGGCTCGATTAGGCCGAGCATGGCGTTGGCGGCCACCGCCGCGTCGGCGGCGTTGCCGCCTTTCTTAAGAATCTCCAAGCCGACCTGCGACGCCAGCGGGTGACTGGTGGAGACCGCGCCGTGCCGCGCGACGACGGCTGAGCGTCCGGGCTTGAAGCTGATCCACTGGTTGTGGACCTCGCCCAGGGCGGGGGAAGTCAAACCCATGAACGTTGCGCCGGCGGCCACCATAATGAGCATCCAGACCCCGGCCGGAGGAAGGAATCGACCCATGACATGCCTCCTGAATAATGGAGGGCTCATGATACCGCGCCAGTAAGGTGAGAGGATTCTAAGTTCAGAGCGGGCTATAAATAGCAGTATGCCCGCGATTAACACCACGAAGATGACCGCATCGCAATTCCTGGAGTTGGGAGAGGAACCACCGGGCGTTCACCTGGAGCTGGTCGATGGGGAGGTCGAGATTGGGCCAAATCGCACGCCGCGCGAGTCGCACGTTGACCGGACGCTGGGCCACTACTTGCTTGGTCATATTCACATAGACGGGTTGGGGGGACTATACGGCGATGTCAGCGTCATCTTCGACGAGCACAACATCCGCTGGCCGAATGTCATGTTCTTCTCGAAGAACCGCCTGCACCTGATCGGGGAGAAGGCGATCGAGGGCCCGCCGGACCTTTGCGTGGAGGTCGTCAGCCCGTCGAGCGCGACGATCGACCGCAAGGTGAAGTTCGATCTTTACGAGCAGGCCGGGGTGGCGCACTACACTACTGGATCCTCGACCCCGATGCGCGGACGTTCGAGGCGTACTCGCTGATCGACGGCCGATATCAACGCAAGGCCACCGGCCGGGAGGATGACAAGGTCAGCGCCCCGCCGTTCGAGGCGATGGAGATTCCGTTGTCGAGGCTGTGGCTCTGAGGGAACTCACTCCTCCAGCACCCCCCGCGCCTCCAGCGCCTCGAGCAGCGCGCGCACCGAGTCTTCCACGCTCAGGTTGTCGGTGCGGAGGTGGATCTCCGGCTGATCCGGTGCTTCAAAGGGATCATCAATCCCCGTGAAGCCTTTGATCTCGCCGGCACGGGCCTTCTTATACAGCCCCTTGGGGTCGCGGCTTTCGGCAACATCGAGCGGCGCATCCACGTACACCTCCAGGAACGGCAGGTTGTCCTTCTTGTGCAGCTCGCGCACCTGGTCACGGTCGGCCTTGTAGGGGCTGATGAAGCTCGTGATCGCGATGATCCCCGCGTCATTGAACAGCTTGGCGACCTCGCCGATGCGGCGGATGTTCTCCGCCCGGTCGGCCGCGGAGAAGCCCAGGTTCTTGTTCAAGCCGTGGCGGATGTTGTCGCCATCCAGGCGGTAGGCGTGCTTGCCGCGCTGCAGCAGCACCTGCTCCAGCGCCACTGCGATGGTGCTCTTGCCGCTGCCCGACAGCCCGGTCATCCAAAGGGTGCAGCCACTCTGGCCGAGGTTCTTGTGCCGCTCCTCACGGGTGACTTCGCCGGCGTGCCAGGTGATGTTCGTCGCTTTCTGCTGAGTCATTGGCTCGTCTCTCTTTACGTTTTCAAGGTTTTGCTCACTGGGAGGCGGGATGATAGCAGAAAGCGGCGAAGGCGGGAGGCCAAGAGAATGCCCAATGACGAAATCCGAATGACGAAACAGGACATCAATGACTTCGTCGCTGCCTCGCCGTCTCCTGTCTCCCGTTTCCCGTCTCCCCTTTCGTCATTTCCTTCCCTACAATCCCCAAACCCCCAGCCTTACCCTGCCATGCCGGGAACACGCCGCCCCATCGCCTTCACCCTCATCGAGCTGCTGGTGGTGGTTGCCATCATCGCCGTGCTGATTGCCATGCTGCTCCCGGCCATGGGCGCAGCCAAGGAATCCGCCCGCCGGGTCAAGTGCGCCTCCAACCTCCGCGCCTGCGGGCAGGCCCTGCACCTCTACGGCGAAATCTACAAGCGATATCCCCACCAGAGGCAGGTGGCCGGGGACATGCAGGCCACCGACGGGCGCATCTCCCTCTGGGGCGGGCCGCTGCTTCCGGGGCTGAACGTCGAAGCCAACCCCATCTCCGGGATCGGGTGGGAGTTTGACGAGGTCTTCGCCCTGGGCCTGGGCATGACCTTCGAACGCCGCGCCTCCCGTCCGCTGCCCCCCGTCGCCCAGACCTTCGCCTGCCCGGGCAGCTTCTCGGTGCGTCGCGACACCGAGGAGCCCAACGGCACCGGGCGCTTCGGCCGCCTGGGAACCGCCACCGACACGGACTATCTCTGGGTGCTGGGCTACTTCTACACCGGCGGCAGCGACTTCTGGACGAACGTGCCTGAGGCCCTGTCCGCGCTCTCACCGGAGGACGATCCCGGCCTGACGCTGGCGGCTGACATCATCATCCGCGACGAGACGCGGCGCGAATGGGCTTTCGTCGCCCACCGAGACGCGATGAACGCCCCGGCCGGGAGCAATCACCTTTCCAACGATGGCGCCGCCCGCTGGATTCCCTGGTCCGGTGGCCAGAACACGATGCTGGTGACAAGCTGGATCCCCGGCGCGCCGACCAGGGATTGCTACTGGCGGCGGAGTGTGAACGGGCCGTAGGCCGGGCATTCTGCCCGGCGCTTGGAGTCACAATAAGGCTTGACGTAGCGGTCCCATCCATGAGCGCCGACGACGCCCCATCCACGGTGCTCCCAACTTCTGTCGTGATGGGGCATCACCCAACGCCGGGCAAAGTGCCCGGCCTAAGGCGCTAATCACCAAGGACGATTACATCGCAACCTAAGCGACGTCGAAGAGAATCGGGGGCGTGTCTGTGCCAGTGTGCGGACGAAGCGTTTTCAAACTCACCAGCGGCTTCAATCAGGAACTCCGCGAGGGCACGAAGATCATCGGGCGAAGCGGAAACGCTCACTTCGCGCATTTGCTTCAGTCCGTGCTCGTTGATTACTCGGATATCATAACCGTAGATCATCGTCTCACGTTAGCTTCTGTCTCAAAAGCCCGCCAGGTGCCACGTTCTCGCGCAGCGGTAGGTCAGGCCTTGGCCTGACAGGACTTCGGCGCCTGACGGAAACCGCTTGCTCACGCGCACGGCTCGCTGAGGCAATTGTCAGGCCAAGGCCTGACCTACACCGAGCACCCCCTCGAGCATCCGCGCGATCGCCAGCAGCTTTCCCTCGCCGAAGGCAGGGCCAAGCAATTGCAGCCCCACCGGCAGTCGCGGCCCCGCCCCCGGCCCATTCGTCCAACCCGCGGGCAGGCTCAGTCCCGGAAGACCGGCGAGATTGCAGTTGACCGTGTAGACATCCGCCAGGTACATCGCCAGCGGATCATCCGTTTTTTCGCCGATCCGGAAAGCGGGCGTGGGCGTGGTCGGGCAGAGGATGACATCGCACGACTCGAACGCCCGGTCAAAATCGTTCTTGATCAGCCTGCGCACCTTGAGGGCCTTGAGGTAATAGGCATCGTAATACCCGCTCGAAAGCACGTAGGTGCCGAGCATGATGCGGCGCTTGACCTCATCCCCGAACCCCTCGCTGCGCGAACGCGCGTAGACATCCATGAGGTCTTCGCAGTTCGCCGCCCGCCGCCCGTAGCGCACCCCGTCGAAGCGCGCCAGGTTGCTCGACGCCTCGGCCGTGGCGACGATGTAATACGTCGGAATACCGTACTGCGTGTGCGGCAGGTCCACCTCCACGATCACCGCGCCGGCCTGCTTCATCCCGTTCACGGCGCGCTCGAACGCCTTGGCGATCGCCGGATCGTTGCTGTCGGAGAGGTACTGCTTCGCGATGCCGATGCGCGGCCGCTCCACTCCCTCGCGCGCCTGGGACAGGTAATCCTCCACCGGCAGGTCCGCGGCGGTCGAATCGAGTGAGTCGTGGCCGGCGATCACGGAGAGGAGCAAGGCGACATCCTCGACGGTTCGACCGAAAGGACCAATCTGATCGAGGCTTGAGGCGTAGGCGACCAGCCCCCAACGGCTTACCCGACCGTACGTCGGCTTCAGGCCGACCACGCCGCAGAACGCCGCCGGCTGACGGATCGAGCCGCCCGTGTCCGACCCCAGCGCCCCGGCCGCCATCCCCGCCGCCACGGCC